>JBFZDU010000338.1:0-6663 GCA_041307205.1 Gammaproteobacteria bacterium
CTCGCTGCGCCTGTTGCATACCACGCCAGCCTGGGATCTGCGTGCGCCTCCGGGGGCGGCCTCAGCCGGCCGCTGCTGTATGCCGAAAATCTTGAGTTTGCAGGTACTTATGGGGTCAGCCGAAACAACTGGCAGGACGGCTTTGTGCCGGCGTACCGGGACGGGTCCAGTGGCCGGGTGGTGCTCTCGTGCTTCGCCGACGGGCGCATGGCGCCGATTCACGTGCTGGATGGTTTGCCCGGGGAATGGGTGACGGCACGCGATCACCTGGGGAATATCACCCAGATCGCACCCAATGTGGTGGCGGGATTTGTGCGGAACGGCCGCTTCTATACCCGGGCCGAGGCCGCCCGGAGTTTGGGGCGTTGAGGCACCGGGGCGCGTTCGGGGGAACCATGTTCACGGCTGCCGTAAAATGCGACGGGCCCGATCCGGATAGCCGGATCGGGCCCGCCCTCTACAACCCTAGGCTGGCGAGGGGGGTGGTGTCGTCAGGTGCGGAACACGATAGCCGTTGTGGTGGAGCCACCGGCCGAAGAGGTCACAGTGATGCTGTCGCCTGCCTGGCCGATCACCGGGGAATTCCGCGCGATCAGTGCAAAGTTGCCAGCAGCATCGGCGGCTGCCTGACCTATGACCTGGCCGGTACGGTCGAGGGTTACCGTCAATACCGCCCCGGGCGCCGTGGTGGTGCCGATCACGCGCCATTCCAAGGCGCCGGCCCGGTACTGGGCGCGGGTGATGGCGATGAGGTCCGCCACTTGGCCTTCGGTAACTTCCACGGTCACCACTGCGGTGGCCGTGAGGTCGCCGTCGCTGATGGTGTAGGAGAAGCTGGCAGTGCCGGTGAAGTTCGCAGCTGCGGTGAAGGTCACGGTCAGCCCGTCAGTAGCTACGGTGCCGGCGCCGGCTGGCGACACATCGCCGAGGGCCGTGATCGTCAGCACGTCATCTTCCACGTCGTTGTCATTGGCCAGCACATCGATGGTCACGGGCAGGCCGGCAGGCACGGTGGAGATGTCGTCAGTCGCGACCGGTGCGTCATTCACCGGGTTGATGGTGATGGTCACTACGGCGGCGATGGTCGAGGTCACGCCATCCACGGTTGCGATGTAGGAGAACTGGTCCGTGCCGCTGGCGTCCGGGTCGGGGGTGTAGGTGAAGGAGCCGTCGGCATTGAATACCAGGGTCCCGAGTTGGGGCTGCACGCCGCCGGACAGTTGGGCCGTGAGATCGCCGATGGCGGTGCCGGGGAGGTCGTTGTCCAGCACGCCCGGAGCTGCCACCACGAGGGCCACGTCTTCGTCGGTCGCAAAGCTGTCGTTGATCGCGACGGGCGGCTCGACGGGCTCGGGTACGCCGCCCGCCAGGGTGGTGGCGGCGGAGCCGTTGCTGTTCAGCACGGTGATGTCGGCCGGGCAGATGACGCCATCGAAGCGAAGCTGATATTCGCAGAAGGCGGACGGCGGCGCGGTGGGGACGGTCACGCCGGAGCCGAAGACGATTTCCTCGTTGCGGGCGTCGACGACCGTGACGGTCTCGCCGCAGGTGTTCGGGTCCACGGGCGTGAAGGAGCCGCCGAAGACCCGCATGCTGCCGACCGTGCCGGCCGGTCCGCAACGGAATTCGGCAATGCCGGTCTGCGCCACATTGTCCACCGGGATGCCGGCGTCCACGTCGACCGACCAGACGTGATAAACGCCATCGTCGGCGTAATAGCCTTCCAGAGCGGCATTGGCCCCGAGCGGGATCGAGCCGGTCTGGACCGGGATGCCCAGGCGCGTCCAGGTGGGGTTGCCGCCGGAGTCCACCGGGCCGGGCATGCGCGGGTCTGCGAGGATTTCGACAGGGGTTCCCAGCACTTCGACATCGGTGCCGTCGTTGGCGGTAACCACGCCCAGCAGCACGTTCTCCGAGACGTCCGAGAACACGTTGTCGGCTTCGGCGAAGGCGGCCCCCGCAGCGTCGAATTTGACACAGCCCGTGGCGATGATGGTTGCACCTATGAAACCGTCCTCCACGCGCCCGGGAAACGGCGTCGGATCGGCCAGGCCGGCCACGCCAAGCGCGCTGTTGGTCGGGGTGGCAACAGGGATGCCGGCCGGAATCTGAATCGGTATCCCCATGGAGGTGATCAGGCCGGTCCCGTCGCCATTGTCGACGGGCAGGGCGGTTACCGGGCCTTCGGCGAGGAACACCGGGTCGGTGACAAGACATACCGCTGAAGCGGCCAAGGGCAGCCCCGTCAGGGCGGCGGCCACGGCGAGCGCGGCGGCTGTGCGGGTGGTTCGGTTGGTAGAAGCGATTTTCATGGCTGGTGAGCTCCGTTTTATTGGCTGAGATTCCACATGCGCCGACAACTGCGCCCGGCGAGCGTCGTTGCCCGTGCAACGGGTGTCGGCTCAGCCTTGACGACTGAGTTTCCGCCCGGCACAGGGTGACTGGGCAAGCATCTGCAACAAGTGAGCCATTTTTAAAAAATAACGATTTGTCAATGCGTTATGCCGAGAAAAAATGCTTGTCCAGGCAGAAACCTCTTTACATGTAAAGATTTCTGACGTGCGAATGTGCTTCACGCATCTGCTTGTGAGATCTAATCCCACTCGTTCATGTGGTCGAGTTGCTCAACTTATTGTTAAATAAAGACAAAGAATATATAACCCATTAAATTCCTTGAGGAGTAGTGGGAGATACAAGGCCGATTTATGGCCTTATTGAGTGTCTATAATGCTGACACTTCGAAGAGGAAATCCGGGGGAACCGAAATCCGGGTCAGAGAACAATTGATGCTAATGATCCGCTAGACCATGAGCGAATCCCGCCTGGATTGCTAACATCAGGCCATCGGGAGCCGATCTATCAGGGAAGACGATGCCACGGAAACCGCGATTCCAACTCCTTGGTGTGCCTCAGCATTTGGTGCAGCGTGGCAACAACCGCCAAGCCTGTTTCTACGCCGAAGCTGATTACGGTTATTACCTCGATACCTTGCAGGCGGCCGCCAGCAAATTCGACATCCGCGTTCATGCTTACGCCTTGATGACGAACCACGTGCATCTGTTGGCGAGCCCGGACCGGGAGCATGGACTGTCGTTGCTGATGCAGTCGGTTGGAAGACGGTACGTCCGCTATATAAACCAGAAATACCGGCGTAGCGGCACCTTGTGGGAAGGGCGTTTCAAGGCAAGCCTGATCCAGAGCGAGACCTACTTACTGGCCTGCCATCGGTACATCGAACTCAACCCGGTACGGGCCGGCATGGTGGAGCACCCTGGTGAGTACCGCTGGTCGAGCTACCGTGGCAATGCCCAGGGTTTCGCAGACGCCCTGCTTGCGCCGCATGAAGAGTATCTCCAACTCGGCAAGGCACCCGCGGAGCGCCAGGCGGCGTACCGCGAGCTGTTCAGAGGCTGTCTCGACCCCGGCGCAATCGACGATTTTCGCGCGGCCCTGCAGCACGAGCTGGCGGTGGGAACGAACAGCTTCAAAGATCAAGTCGAGGCCCTGACCAGGCGCCGGGTTCGGATCGGGCGGGCGGGACGGCCGAGGGTATCGGGTGATGGGGCATATTAGCGAGAATTGTTCTCTGACCCGGATTTTACGGATTTTACCCGGATTTTGGACCCGGATTTTGAGGACCGGTCGTTTGACCAGGGTCAAACGAGCCTCACCCAATATCTTGGGCTTTCTCAAGTTTAAAACTACAAAATATGGGGTCCACACTGAAAACCTAAGGGAGCGGAATCGATGGCGGTCAGCGCGGTGCAATTGGCCCAGTTACCGGCGCGGGTGCGGCGCCGCGACGGTTCCGAGGTCGCGTTCGAGAGCGAGCGCATCCACTCGGCCATCCGCCGCGCCGGCGAGGCGTCGGGCGAGTTCGGCGCGGACGAGGCGCGGCTGCTCACCGCCCAGGTGGTCAAGGTCCTGACCCATGGCCAGTTCCACGGCGGGGTGCCGGACATCGAGCGCATCCAGGACATCGTCGAGCAGACCCTGATTGCGGCCAATCACCTGCAGACCGCGCGGGCCTATATCGCCTACCGCGACCAGCACCGGCGGCTGCGCGAGGACCGGCACACCCTGGTCGACGTCACCAGCTCGGTGAACGAGTACCTGGAACGTGCCGACTGGCGGGTCAACGCCAACGCCAACCAGGGCTATTCGCTCGGCGGGCTGATCCTCAACACTTCCGGCAAGATGATCGCCAACTACTGGCTGTCGCACGTCTACCCGCCGGAGATCGGCAGCGCCCACCGCGCCGGCGACCTGCACATTCACGACCTGGACATGCTGGCCGGCTACTGCGCCGGCTGGTCGCTGCGCACCCTGCTGCACGAAGGGCTGAACGGCGTGCCGGACAAGGTCGAGGCCGGTCCGCCCCGGCACCTGTCCTCGGCGGTGGGTCAGATCGTCAATTTCCTGGGCACCCTGCAGAACGAGTGGGCCGGTGCCCAGGCCTTCAGCTCCTTCGACACCTACATGGCGCCTTTCGTGCGCAAGGACGGACTGAGTTACGAGCAGGTCCGGCAGTACATCCAGGAGCTGATCTACAACCTCAACGTGCCTTCCAGGTGGGGCACACAGACGCCCTTCACCAACCTGACTTTCGACTGGATCTGCCCCGAGGACCTGCGCGAACAGGTACCGGTGGTCGGCGGCGTGGAGATGCCCTTCACTTACGGCGAGCTGCAGCCCGAGATGGATCTGATCAACCGCGCCTACATCGAGGTCATGAGCGCGGGCGACGCCAAGGGCCGGGTGTTCACTTTCCCGATCCCGACCTACAACATCACCCCGGACTTCCCCTGGGAGAGCGAAAACGCCGAGCGGCTGTTCGCCATGACCGCCAAGTACGGCCTGCCGTATTTCCAGAACTTCCTCAACTCCGAGCTCAAGCCGAACCTGATCCGCAGCATGTGCTGCCGGCTGCAGCTCGACCTGCGCGAGCTGCTCAAGCGCGGCAACGGCCTGTTTGGCTCGGCCGAGCAGACCGGCTCGCTGGGCGTGGTGACCATCAACTGCGCGCGCCTCGGTTACCTGCACCAGGGCGACGAGGACGGGCTGTACGCGCGCCTGGATCAGCTGCTGGAGCTGGCGCGCAACAGCCTGGAGATCAAGCGCAAGGTGATCCAGCGGCACATGGACGCGGGCCTGTTTCCCTACACCAAGCGTTACCTGGGCACGCTGCGCAACCACTTCTCGACCATCGGCGTGAACGGCATCAACGAGCTGATCCGCAATTTCACCTGCGACGCCGACGACATCACCACCGCCTGGGGCCACGCCTTCGCCAGCCGCCTGCTCGATCGGGTGCGCGAGCGGATGGTCGAGTTCCAGGAGCAGACCGGGCATATGTATAACCTCGAAGCGACCCCGGCCGAGGGGACCACCTACCGCTTCGCCAGGGAAGACCGCAAGCGCTTCCCCGACATACTGCAGGCGGGCAGCGCCGCGGCGCCCTATTACACCAACAGCTCGCAGCTGCCGGTCGGCTTCACCGACGACCCGTTCGAGGCGCTGGAGCGGCAGGACGAGCTGCAGCGCAAGTACACCGGCGGCACGGTGCTGCACCTGTACCTGCCCGAGCGAGTGTCCAGCACCGCGGCCTGCAAGCGCCTGGTGCGCCGCGCGCTGGAGAACTTCCGCCTGCCGTACATCACCATCACGCCGACCTTTTCCATCTGCCCGACCCACGGCTACCTGGCCGGCGAGCACGAGTTCTGTCCCCAATGCGATCAGGAACTGATCGCCCGCAAACGACGCGAGGAGCCCAAGCAAGATGTCGAACACAGCCATTGAATTGCGTGACGAAGAGCGCACCCGCTGCGAAGTCTGGACCCGGGTCATGGGCTACCACCGACCGGTCGCCGCCTGGAACCCCGGCAAACAGTCGGAGCACGCCGAACGCTGCTATTACGCCGAACCGGGCCAAGGAACGCGGAACGAGGAACTAGGAGCTAGGAACTAGGAGCACCCCGCACCGTGCCGGACCTGATCAAGAAAAGCCCGCGGGCGCAGCCCGCATCAAGGTCCTCGGCCCTCGGCCCTCGGCCCTCGGCCCTGTCCGTTAACCCCTCGGCCCTGCGGATCGGGGGTCTGGTGCCGCTGACCACCCTCGATTACCCGGGCGAACTGGCCGCGGTGCTGTACTGCCAGGGCTGCCCCTGGCGCTGCCGCTACTGCCACAACGCCCACCTGTTGCCGCGCGCCGGCGCCGCGGCCATTCTCTGGGCGGACGTACTGGGGCTGCTGCGCCGCCGCCGCGGCCTGCTGGACGCCGTGGTGTTCTCCGGCGGCGAGCCGACGCTGCAGGCCGCACTGCCCGAGGCGCTGCGCGCGGTTCGGGCGCTGGGCTTCAAGGTCGGCCTGCACACCGCCGGCGCCTACCCGGAACGCCTGGCGGCGGTGCTGCCCCTGGTCGACTGGGTGGGGCTGGATATCAAGGCCCTGCCCGAGGACTATGCCGCCGTCACCGGCGTGCCGGGCAGCGGGGAACGCGCTTGGGCGAGCCTGGGACGGGTGCAAGCGGCGGGCGTTGCGCACGAAGTGCGGGTCACCGTCCACGATCGCCTACTGCCACCCGAGCGCCTGGCGCGGTTGCTGGCGCGTCTGCACGCGGCCGGGGCGGGGCCGGTCATGCTGCAGCGCTGTCGGACCGGGCAG
>JBFZDU010000339.1:0-8724 GCA_041307205.1 Gammaproteobacteria bacterium
CACCGGCTACTCGTCGCTGTCCTATCTGAGTCAGCTGCCGGTCAGCGAGCTGAAGATCGACCGCGGCTTCGTCAAGGGGATGCTGGAGAACGACGGCGATCGGACCATCGTGCATGCCACGGTCGACCTGGGCCACAACCTCGGGCTGAACGTGGTCGCCGAGGGAGTGGAACAACAGGCCGAACTCGACGCGTTGCGGGCGATGGGCTGCGATCTGGTGCAGGGCTTCCTGTTGAGCGAACCGCTGGCCGAGCCGGCGCTGGAGGCGCTACTGGCCGTGGGCGGGGCACTGCGCCGCGCCAGCTGATGCCGGCGAACGGCGCGGCCCTGATGGCTACAACGAGCCCCAGCTGTCACGTCGCCGCCGGATGCGCAGGCGCGGCAGGATCAGGCCGAGCAGAATGCCGCCGGCCACCACGCCGGCGCCGATCAGGAACCAGCGTTGCGCGCTGCTGTTTTGCAGTTCGCGCCGCTCCTGCTTGAGGTCTTCCGCCTCGCGCGTCAGGGCGGCGACCTGGGTCCGCAACTCGTTGCGTTCACTGGCGATGCGCACCGCATTCGCGGCCGTGCGCTGCAGCGCGGTCAGTTCGGCCTCCAGCTCCTGTTTGATCTTTTCCAATTCGGCATGCGCCTGTTGCAGGGCGTCATGTTCCTTTTGCAGGGTGGCGAGCTTGGCACTGAGTTCGCCGGGGGCGGTTTCGAGTTCCTCGAGCCGCTGCTTTATTTTCACCAGCTGGTCACGCGCCACGGGCTCGTCGACCAGCTGGTTGGTGAGCACATAGCCTTCTTTGCCGTCGTCGGTACGTACCAGCGCATAGCCGCTCGACTCGTTGACCTTGAGCACCCGTACCGCGCTGCCGGTCGGCAACATGCGCAGGATTCGGTGCGTCGCCGATTCACCGCTGCGCAGGGTGATCTTGAACTGATCCGTCACGTAGCGGGTATCGGCGTGGGCCGCGGCCGCCAGCAGGAGCAGCGACAGTAGAAACATTCGGGTATGGCGCATGGGTAAACTTCCTTCCGAGGCGCGAGATTTTTTCAGATGCCGGCCGTGAAGTCCAAGCCCCCGTGGCCGCGGCCTCGGCGCGCAGCGGCGGATCCGCCCGCTCAGCCGCCCGTGGGCTCGCAGGCGAAGCTGATCAGGTGGTCCGCCGCCACCCGGACCCGCACCTGGTCAGCGAGCGCGTGATCGCGATGGCTGGGAAACAGTGACAACAGGGTTGCCCCGGTGTCCAGGCGCAGCGTGTAGAGGGTTTCCGCCCCCTTGAAGGCCTTTTCGACCACCAAGGCCTTGAGCGGGCCATCGGGGTCCGGCACCACGTCATCGGGTCGCAGCAGGATCTCGACGCAGGTGCCCAGGGCATCTGCATAGGACCGGTTGCCGCGCAACACCCCGATCTCGGTGCGGAAGGTGTCGGGCGTCTCCAGTATCCCCTTGATGAACACGCCCTGGCCCACAAAACCGGCCACGAAGCGGCTGTTGGGCCGGTGATAGAGGTTGAAGGGCGAGTCCCATTGCAGGATGCGCCCACGCTGCATCACGCCGATCTTGTCGGATACGGCGAAGGCCTCGTGCTGGTCGTGGGTGACCAGGATGGCGGTGATTCCCTGGGCCTTGAGGATGTCCCGTACCTCCAGGCTGAGGCGTTCGCGCAGTTCCACATCGAGATTCGAAAAAGGCTCGTCCAACAACAGCAGTGCAGGGTGCGGGGCCAGCGCCCGGGCCAGCGCGACGCGCTGCTGCTGACCACCGGACAGTTCGTGCGGGTAGCGCCCGCCCAAGCCGTCGAGTCCGGTTGCCGTCAGCATCCGGTGCACGGTGGCGATGCGCTCGCGGGGCTTGGCGCGCCGCAGGCCGAAGGCAATGTTGTCGGCGACGCTCAGGTGCGGAAACAGCGCGTAGTCCTGAAACACCATGCCGATGGCGCGCGCCTCGGGCGGCACCATCCGACCGGGCTCGGAAACCAGCCGTTCGGCGATTTGCACCCGACCCGCGAACACGGGCTCGAAGCCGGCCACCGCACGCAGCACCGTGGTCTTGCCGCAGCCGCTGGGTCCGAGCAGGCTGACGATTTCGCCGTGCGGCACGGCGAACGACAGCCCGGCAACGACCGGCGTATCGTCGTAGCGGCAGGTGATGCTGTCGACTTCGAGTAGCGGCATGGGGGCGGGGGCCTTGGGCGGGCGCTGGGGTGACGGTGACCGGCCTAGCTCGCGGATCCCAACAGAAACTCCAGCAGGGCCTTCTGTGCGTGCAATCGGTTCTCCGCCTCGTCCCACACCACGCTGTCCGGCGCGTCTATGACCGCGGCTGCGACCTCTTCGCCGCGGTGCGCCGGCAGGCAGTGCATGAACAGGGCGCCGGGCGCGGCGGTCGCCAGCAGTTCCTGGGTGACCTGGTAGCTGGCGAAGTCCAGGCGCCGGCGGGCCTGCTCCTCCTCCTGTCCCATGCTGGCCCAGACATCGGTGACCACCAGGTCTGCCCCGGCGACCGCGGCCCATGGATCGCGCACGATCTCGCAGCGCTCCAGAGCGGTGGCCAGCACCCGGGGGTCGGGATCGTAACCCGCGGGGCAGGCGATGCGCAGGCGGAAGTCGAGCAGCTTGGCGGCGCTGACATAGGAGTGACACATGTTGTTGCCGTCGCCTACCCAGACCACGGTGCGCCCGGTGATGTCGCCGCGGTGCTCGAACCAGGTCTGCATGTCGGCCAGTAACTGGCAAGGGTGAAATTGATCGGTCAGCCCGTTGATCACCGGTACGCTGGAGTGAGCGGCAAACACTTCCACCTTGGCGTGTTCGAAGGTACGGATCATCACGCAGTCGACCATGCGGGACAGCACGCGGGCCGTGTCCTCGATCAACTCACCGCGCCCCAACTGGGTGTCGCGCGGCGACAGGAACAGTGCGCTGCCGCCGAGTTGCGCCATCCCCGCTTCGAACGAAACCCGGGTGCGGGTCGAGGACTTCTCGAAGATCATCCCCAAAACCTTGCCCCGCAGCGGCATGTACAGCTCGCCGGCGCGGTGCATGGCCTTCAGTTCGTCGGCGCGCCGCAACAGCCCGCGCAGTTCATCCGGCGTGAGATCGGTGAGTGACAGGAAATGGCGTGGCTGGGGTTGCTGGGACATGTTGGATCGGGTCCTTGCCGGGCGAAACGGAGACGCTCAGTCGGCAGCCAGAAAGGCCTCGATCAGGCCGCTCAGGCGCTCGAGCAGTACATCCGCCTCCGCTTCGGTCAGTGTCAGCGGCGGCAGCAAGCGGATCACCCGCTCTGCGGTCACGTTGATCAGTAGCCCGGCGGCGAGCGCCTGGGCCACCAAGGCGCCGCAGGGGCGATCCAGCTCGATGCCCAGCATCAGGCCGCGGCCGCGGATCTGGCGCACCCCCGCCAATCCGGACAGCCGGGCGCCGAAGCCGGCGAGCAGGCGCTCACCCAGGACGCCGGCGCGCTCCGCCAAGCGGTCGCGTTCAAGGATCTGCAGCACCGTCAGGGCGGCCCGGCAGGCCAGCGGGTTGCCGCCAAAGGTCGAGCCGTGATTGCCCGGCCCGAACAGGGTGGCGGCCTCGCCCGATGCCAGGCAGGCCCCGATCGGTACCCCGTTGCCCAGCGCCTTGGCCAGGGTCATGACGTCCGGTTTGATGCCGCTGTGCTGGTATGCGAAGGGCCGGCCGGTGCGGCCCATGCCGGTCTGGATTTCGTCCAGCATCAGCAGCCAGCCGTGCTGGTCGCACAACTGGCGGACGCCGGCGAGGTAGTCGTCGGGCGGCAGGTTGATGCCGCCTTCGCCCTGGATGGGTTCGAGCAGTACCGCCACCACCTGGCGGTTGTTTTGGGCCACCGTCCGCAGCGCGGCGCTATCGCCGTAGGCCACGCGGATGAAACCCTGCACCAAGGGTTCGAAGCCGGCCTGTACCTTGCGGTTGCCGGTTGCCGTCAAGGTGGCCAGGGTACGGCCGTGGAAGCTGTTCTCGGCGACCACGATGGCGGGGTGATCGATGCCTTTGCGGTGGCCGAACAGGCGCGCCAGCTTGATGGCGGCCTCGTTCGCTTCGGCGCCCGAGTTTCCGAAAAATGCCCGTTCCATGCCGGCCAGACGCGTCAGGGTCGTGCCCAGGGCCTCTTGGTGGGCGATCCCGTACAGGTTGGAGGTATGGATCAGCTGTCCTGCCTGTTCGCACAGGGCGCGGGCCAGTTCGGGGTGCGCGTGGCCCAGGCCGCACACGGCGATGCCACTGAGTGCGTCCAGGTAACGCTTGCCGTCGGTGTCCCATAACCAGCTGCCCTCGCCACGGGCGAAGGTGACGGGCAACCTGTTGTAAGTGGCCATCAGGGCGCTCGACATGATGCGTAGAAGATCCCGGGTTCCAAAAAACAAAAAGGCGGTCCCTTGTCACGGGGACCACCCCACCGTTTCGGCGCGCACCGGGCGCGCAGCAAAAACGGAAAACTACCGATTCAAACGCGAAAGTGCAAGCCCGTCGTCCGGGCCGCGGCGTCGCAGGGTGCGAGGTCCCGGGGGTCAGCCGGCGAAGTTCTTGGCAACGAAGTCCCAGTTGACGAGTTTCCAGATCTCTTCCAGGTACTTCGGCCGGGCATTGCGGTAGTCGATGTAATAGGCGTGTTCCCACACATCGATGGTCAGCAGCGGCGTCTTGCCGTCGCGCATCGGGTTGGCGGCATTGGAGGTGTTGACGATGGCTACCGAGCCGTCGGCGTTCTTGACCAGCCAGGTCCAGCCGGAGCCGAAGTTGGTGGCAGCCGACTTGCTGAAGGCATCCTTGAAGGCGGCAAAGGATCCGAAGGCGGTGTTGATGGCGTCTCCCAGCGCACCGGCGGGTGTGCCGCCGCCGTTCGGGCTCAGACAGTTCCAGTAGAAGGTGTGATTCCACACCTGGGCCCCGTTGTTGAAGATGCCGCCGTCGGCCTTGGCGATGATGTCCTCCAGCGATGCGTTCTCGAACTCGGTGCCGGGCACCAGGTTGTTGAGGTTGGTGACGTAGGCCTGGTGATGCTTGCCATAGTGGTAATCGATGGTCTCGGCCGAGATCACCGGCTCCAGGGCATTCTTGGGATAGGGCAGGGCGGGAAGTTCGTGAGCCATGAGTCACTCCTTAAGGTTAGTGGTAAAAACCGAGAGATTTAGTCGGGATAATGGGTGCAGGAATTCTAAGCACCCCCGGCGGAGCTGACAACCGCCCCGGCAGTGGGGCTGGCATCCGTCGCCAGGGTCGGAGACTATAGGCGCGTGCTGCAGCGGTCGTCATGAACCCGGTCGATCTCAACATCTTCGCCAGCCGCCTGGCCTCCGTGTGCGACGAGATGGGCGCCGTGCTGCGCAACGCCGCCTTTTCGCCCAATATCCGTGACCGTTTGGATTTTTCCTGCGCGCTGTTCGATCCGGCGGGGGAACTGTGTGCCCAGGCGGCGCACATCCCGGTGCACCTCGGCAGTATGGCGTATGCCATGACCGGAATCGTGACGCGCATGGCCTGGAGGGCAGGTGACCAGGTGATCCTCAACGACCCTTACCTGGGCGGCACCCACTTGCCGGACGTCACCGTGATCGCACCGGTGTTCAGCGCCGGGCGGCTCGCCGCGTTCGTGGTCAACCGGGCGCACCACGCCGACATCGGGGCCGAGTCGCCCGGTTCCATGCCGGTTTCGTCGCGCCTGGACGAGGAGGGTGTGATCATCGCCCCGGTACACCTGGTGCGGCATGGGACATTGCAGCGCCGCCTGCTGGACCGGATCTCGGGTGCGACCCGCAACCCGTCCGAGTCGGCGGGCGACTTCGCGGCGCAGCTCAGTGCCAACCGTGCCGGCGTGGCGCGGGTCGGCGAACTGCTGGGGGAATACGGGGCGGGCGGCTTCCGGACACGCCTGCTGGCGCTGAACGACTACGGCGAACGCCTGGCGCGGGAGGCGCTGCGCGCCATCCCTGACGGCGCTTACCGCTGCACGGATTGGCTGGACGATGACGGGCAGGGCCACTGCGATCTGCCGGTCCGGGTCCGCCTGGCGGTTCGCGACGGGGAGGTTCTGGCCGATTTCAGCGGGACGGCCGACCAGGTGCGGGGGAATGTGAACTGCCCGTTTCCAGTAGCCGCCGCCGGGGTCTACTACGCCCTGCGTTGCCTGATGCCGCCGCAGACGCCCGCCTGTGCCGGGACTTTCCGGCCGATCCGCCTGCACGCCCCGGCGGGGTGTTTGCTGAACGCCCAGGCGCCGGCGGCGGTCGCGGCCGGCAATGTCGAGACCAGTACCCGGGTGGTGGATGTGGTGTTGGGGGCCCTGGCCCAGGCATTGCCCGAACGCATCCCGGCGGCCAGCCAAGGCAGCATGAACAACCTCGCCCTGGGTGCCGACGCGCCCGGCAACCGCTGGGACTATTACGAGACGATCGGTGGTGGCATGGGTGCGGGCGCTAGGGGCGGCGGCCTGTCCGGGCTGCAGACGCACATGACCAATACCCTGAACACGCCGGTGGAGGTGCTTGAAACGCGCTTCCCGCTGCGGGTGCGGCGCTACGCCCTGCGCCGCGGCAGCGGCGGCGTCGGACAAAGAGCCGGCGGCGATGGCCTGCTCCGCGAGTTCGAGTTTCTCGCCCCGGCGCGTTTCACCCTGCTCACCGAACGCCGCCGCCATGCGCCCTGGGGGGCGGCCGGCGGCGGCCCGGGCCGCACGGGTCGCAATCTGTTGAACGACCGCGAACTGCCCGGCATGTGTCATGGCGAGGTCGCGGTCGGCGACCGCTTGGCAATCGAAACACCCGGGGGCGGGGGTTATGGCAGCTGCGGCGCCAGAGTCGAGGGCCGCGGGCCGGGGCTCGAGGAATCAACGGCGTAACGGCAGATTCGCCGCGCCGTCCGCTTTCACCAGCCGTCAAGGAACCCGTCATGTCCTGCAATTGCCCGTCAATCAAGCCCCCGGCCCGCGGCCTGCGGCCCTGAATCATGTGCGGCATCTGCGGCGAACTGCGTTTCGATGGCGCCCCCGCCGACTTGGCGGCGATCGGGCGCATGACCGCGCGCCTGGAGCGGCGTGGCCCGGATCATGGCGGCAGCTACAGCGACGGGGCCCTGGGGTTCGGCCACCGCCGGCTGTCGATCATCGACCTGTCGGAGAAATCCAACCAGCCGATGGTGGACCCGGAACTCGGGCTCGCCGTGGTGTTCAACGGCACCATCTACAACTACCGCGAGTTGCGCCGCGACCTGCAGGCGCGTGGCTACCACTTCTTCGCCGACGGCGATACCGAGGTCATCCTCAAGGCCTACCGCGAGTGGGGCGAGGACTGCCCAAGCCATCTGCACGGCATGTTTGCCTTCGCCATCTGGGACATGCGCGCCAAGCGCCTGTTCATGGCGCGCGACCGGTTCGGCATCAAACCGCTGTACTGGAACGGCGATGGACAGCGCCTGCGGTTCGCGTCGAACCTGCAGGCGCTGCTCGCGGGCGGCGGAGTCGATACCGGCATCGACCCGGTGGGCCTGCACTTCCAGTTCACCCTGCATGCGGTGATCCCGGCGCCACGCACCATCCTGGCCGGGGTGCGCAAGCTGGAGCCGGCGCACAGCCTGAGCGTCGCGGCCGATGGCCGGCAGACCCTGCGCCGCTACTGGGAACTGGACGCGACGCGCGAGGCCGAGCTGCGCTCCGAGGACGAGTGGGTGGAGGCCACGCATGCGGCGTTGCGGGAGGCGGTGCGCAAGCGCAATGACGTGGCCGACGTGCCGGTTGGCGTGCTGTTGTCGGGCGGGCTGGATTCCTCGCTGCTGGTGGCCCTGCTGGCCGAGGTGGGGGTCGCGAGTCTGCATACCTTCTCGGTGGGCTTCGAGGACCAGCCCGAAGAAAAGGGCAGCGAGTTCGAGTACTCGGACCAGGTGGTTGCCCGATACCGCCCGGATCACCACAAGTTCCTGGTGCCCAACGCGGACGTGCTGCGGCGCCTGCCGGAAGCGGTGGACGCCATGGCCGAGCCCATGTTCGGCCAGGACGCGGTCGGCTTTTACCTGCTCGCCGAGCGCGTCTCCGAGACCATCAAGGTGGTCCAGTCGGGGCAGGGGGCCGACGAGGTCTTCGGCGGCTACTTCTGGTACCCGCGGATGCAGGCCGAGGCTGCGGTCAGCTACCTGGAGCGGTTCCGCCGGCACTATTTCGATCGCGATCACGACGAGTTCCTGCGCCTGGTCACGGCCCGCCACCGCGGCGCCGATTACACCGGCGAGTACGTTGCCGCGCGGCTTGCCGACGCACGTGCGTCGGAGTTCCTCGATGCCGTGCTCAAGCTCGACATCACCACCCTGGTCGTCGACGACCCGGTGAAGCGGGTGGACAACATGACCATGGCCTGGGGCCTGGAGGCGCGGGTGCCGTTTCTCGACCACGGGTTGGTCGAACTGGTGGCGCGCTGTCCGCCGGGGCTCAAGCTGCAGTCGGACGGCAAGTACCTGCTCAAGCGGATCGCGCGCGGCATAGTGCCGGATGCCGTCATCGATCGACCCAAAGGCTACTTTCCCATGCCGGCCCTGAAATACGTGCGTGGCGAGTTTCTGGAGTTTATGCGCGATCTGCTGCACTCGCGGGCCTGCCGCGAGCGCGACCTGTTCGACCGCGCCTACGTGGACATGCTGTTGGCGGCCCCCGACATGCACCACACCCGCATTCTGGGCAGCAAGCTGTGGCACTTGGCGCTGCTCGAATTTTGGCTGCAGCGCAAT
>JBFZDU010000340.1:0-7010 GCA_041307205.1 Gammaproteobacteria bacterium
GGGCGGGGTGCGACGTGACATCCCCGAAGGGTTTCTGCAGCGTCTCAGCGACACCCTGGACTACCTGGACTCGCGCCTGCCCGACTACGACAACCTGTTGTTCACCAACCAGGTGTTCGTCAAGCGTGGCACCGGCACCGGGGTCATGAACCAGGAGCAGGCCCTGGAGTGGAGCGTGACCGGCCCCAACCTGCGGGCGACCGGCCTGGCGTTCGACGTGCGCCGCGACGATCCCTACCTGGTCTACGACCAGCTGGCGTTCGATATCCCGATCGAGCACGCCGGCGACGCCTGGGCGCGGACCCTGGTGCGTCGCGGCGAACTGATCCAGAGCGTGCGGATCCTCCGTCAGGTGATAGAGAAGTTGCCGTCGGTCGGCGGCCCGATCCGTGCCCCGATCCCCAATCCGCTCGCCTGGAACGTGCCGCGCGGCGACGTCTACGTGCGCATCGAGTCGTCCAAGGGCGAGCTCGGCTGGTACGTGGTGTCCAACGGCGGCGCCAAGCCCTATCGCACCCACGTGCGCGGCCCCTCGGCCATGCACGCCGTGCAGGTGCTGGAAAACCTGGTCAAGGGTGCGCGCATCGAAGATGTGGCGCAGATCATGTTCTCGCTCGATGCCTGTCCCCCGGAGGTCGATCGCTGATGTCTGACATCGACTACAAGAGCAAAGGCAGTATCCTCAATCCGCTCAAGGGTCTGTCCTTCTTCACCCGCAAAGCCGTCACCGAGCCGCTCGGGCCGCGCCTTGCGTCGCTGCGTTACCGCGGCTTCCATCTCAACGATTGGGAAAAGTGCATCGGCTGCTCGACCTGCCAGAAGGTCTGCGACAACGCGGCCATCACCATGGTCAAGGTGCCCGGCCTGCCCGAGGACCCGGTCAAGGGCGTGCGCAACTTGCGCCCGGCGATCGACTACGGGCGCTGCTGCTGGTGCGCGCTGTGCGTTGACCTGTGTCCCACCGGCTCGATCTCGCTGTCGCGCGAATACGTGCATACCTGCGTCGATGAGCAATTGGACAGCTATTTCATCCTGCCCGACCCCAAGGGCATGCACGGCCAGTACTTCGGCGAAGGCTGGAACAAGACCGCCGAGAACGACCTGGTCGACCCGCGGCGTCAGCCCATGCCGGAGCTGGAACCCGCCGCGCGGATCGACAACTTCGCCGAGATCGCGGTCGGTTATGACCGCCAGCAGGCGATCCTGGAGGCCTCGCGCTGCGTGCAATGCGGCATGTGTCACGATGCCTGCCCGACCCACATGCACGCCCCCGATTACATACGGGCCATCTGGCAGGACGATCTGGAAGAGGCGGTGCAGCAGATCTATCGCACCAATCCCTTCTCGCACACCTGCGGGCGGGTCTGTACGCACCGTTGCGAGGACGCCTGCTCGATCGGCCGGCGCGGCGAACCGGTGGCGATCCGTTGGCTGAAGCGTTACGCGATGAGCGCCGTCAGCCCCGAACGCATCAAGGCCCTGGTGGCACGCGGCCGCGCCAAGGTGTCCAGCGGACGCCGGGTGGCGGTCGTGGGCAGCGGCCCGGCCGGCCTGACTGCCGCTTTCGACCTGGCGCTAAAGGGCCACGCGGTCACGGTGTATGAGGGCTTGGACAAACCCGGTGGCATGCCGCGCTGGGGCATACCCGAATATCGCCTGCCCTATGACGCCCTGGACGCCGATATCGAGGTCATCACTTCGCTGGGCGTGGAGATCCGCTGCAACACCTGGATCGGCGGGGATCTGACCCTGGAACAGTTGCGCGCCGAATACGATGCGGTGCTGCTGGGCCTGGGGCTGCAGATGGGTCGCTCGACGCGCATTCCGGGCAGCGATCATCCGCAGGTGGCCAAAGCGGTTGCGCTGTTGCGCGACATCACCACCGGCGAGGCCTTCACGGCGCCGCGCAGTGCGGTGGTGATCGGTGGCGGCAATGTGGCCATGGACATCGCGCGCAGCCTGGCGCGCTTGCAGAAGCAGCAATACGGCGAGGTGCGGATGACCGTGACTGCGCTGGAGGACCTGGCGCACTTCCTGGCCGATCCGGTCGAGGTCAAGGAGGCGCAGGAGGAGGGCATCGCCATCTACGATAGCCGCGGTCCGCGCACTTGCGTGGTCGAGAACGGCGCGTTGCGTGGCTTGACGACCTGGCGCGTGCTGTCGATTTTCGACGACCAGGGGCGTTTCGCCCCGACCTACGACGAGGGCGACGAGCGCTTCCACGCAGGCGAGATGGTAATCGAGGCCATCGGCCAGATGACGGATGTCGGGCTGCTCGGCGAAGAATTGACCGAACGCCTGACCTGGGTGCGGGGGCGGCTGCAGGTCGACGGCAACTGCCGGACCTCCGAGTCCTGGCTGTGGGCGGCCGGCGACATGGTGCACGGTCCCGACGTGGTGCACGCGGTGGCGGACGGCCACAAGGCAGCGGCGGGTATCGATGCGTATCTTGACACCCTGGCACAACAGGAGTCGGCAGCATGAGTGCAGACGCCGAAGGGCATGTCAGTGGCCGTGACCGGCTGCGGGCCGGCAAGTCCCTGCAGGAGATACTCGCAACCGCGGTGAGCTTCGAGCGCACGGCGCGTGATTTCTACAGCGGGCTGGCACCCAAGGTCAGCAAGCGGATCCGCTGGCTGGTGGACGAACTGGCCGCCGAGGAGCAGCGGCACTTCGATCTGTTTACCGAGTTGTCGGCGCGGCCGGACGTGGTTGAGCAGATCCAGGAACGGGTGGCAACCCCGGCGGCGGATACGCGCTTCTCGGACTGCATCCAGCTGCCGGACCTGGGTGATGCCCCGGACGATCAGGCGGTGCTGCAGTACGCCCTGGGGCGCGAGCAGGCGGCGATGGATCAGTACCTCGAACTGGCCCAGACCACGCCGGCGGGGCCGATCAAGGACTTGTTTGCGTTCCTCGCCAACGAGGAGACGCAGCACAAGCTGGAGCTGGAAAAGCTCTACTACGAGATCGTGCACAGCGGCGGCGTCTGAGCCTGCGAGCCGCCG
The DNA here is from genome assembly GCA_041307205.1 of Gammaproteobacteria bacterium. Lineage (GTDB taxonomy): Bacteria > Pseudomonadota > Gammaproteobacteria > Chromatiales > Chromatiaceae > JARRQB01. The sequence continues at coordinate 3,009 of JBFZDU010000340.1, forward strand.
GCCGAGCGGCCGGCGGTATCCTCCCCGCCGTGTTCAGCATTGGTTCAGTGCCTCCCCAATAGGCTTGATCCTGACGGGAAAGAGTCCCGCAAACCAGGAGAAAGCCGACATGCTGAAAATCCAACTCATCACCGGTGTTGCCGTGCTCGGGTTGCTGACGGCCATGCCCGTCATGGCCGATCATTCCCGCACTGGGTTTGAGGTCCGCGAGGACCGCCAGGACGCCCGAATCGAGCAGGGCCTGCGCAGTGGCGAGCTGACGCACGGCGAGTTGCGCAGTCTGGAGCGCGACCAGGCGCAACTGGCACGCCTGGAGTGGCGCCTGCGCAGTGACGGGCATCTGAGCCGGCGCGAGCGCCGCCTGCTGCAGGCCGAGTACGACGACCTCAGCTGGCGTATCCGTGCGCTCAAGCACAACGATCGCTACCGGGTTGCGCACCACGAACGGCGTGACTACTGGGACGGCGAGCGGTGGGGCTTGGGTCCGCAGTCGTGCCGCTGAAGCTGTGGTGACGCACCGGCCGCGGCCGCCCTGGCGCGGCTGCGGTCGGGACCGGCGGGTTGCGCTCGGCCGGACTCCCCAACTTGGGCCGCCGCTGCAGGTGCTGGATCACCGCTGCGGTTTCGTTCTAGTCTGCAGCTTTCCAACGGTAGGAACGATCGGCTATGGCACTGGCGCATATCGGGGTGGTCGGGTTGGCGGTCATGGGCCGAAACCTGGTGCTCAATCTCAGCGATCACGGTTACCGGGTCGCGGTCTACAACCGGACTTATGCGCGTACCGAGGAATTCCTGGCCGGCGCAGGCGCTGGCCGCGCCATCTCTGGCGCCCGCGATCTGGCGGCGCTGGTGGCCGGGCTGCAGACCCCGCGGGTGATCCTGCTCATGGTGCAGGCCGGGCGGGCGGTCGATGTGGTGATCGAACAGCTGCTGCCCTTGCTGCAAGCCGGTGATGTCCTGATCGACGGCGGCAATTCGCACTACCCGGACACCATGCGCCGCCACGCGGCCCTGCGCGAACGCGGTCTGCGCTTTCTGGGGATGGGCATCTCGGGCGGTGAAGAAGGGGCCCGGCATGGCCCGTCGCTGATGCCCGGCGGCGATCCCGAGGCCTGGCCGGTGGTGCGTGCGATGTTCCAGGCGATCGCGGCCCAGGCCGACGGCGCGCCCTGCTGCCAGTGGGTGGGCAGCGGCGGTGCCGGGCATTACGTCAAGATGGTCCACAACGGGATCGAGTACGGCGACATGCAGCTGATCGGCGAGGCCTATCAGCTACTGCGCGAAGGCCTGGGCCTGACCGTCGAGCAGTTGGCGGGCGTGTTCCGGGAATGGAACGGCGGCGTGCTGGAGTCCTACCTGATCGAGATTACCGCCGAGATCCTCAGGGTACAGGACCCCGACGGCGTGCCGCGCGTCGACCGGATCCTGGACAGCGCCGGGCAGAAGGGCACCGGCAAGTGGACCGCCGTCGACGCCCTGGAGCAGGGCATTCCCCTGACCCTGATCGGCGAAGCGGTAAATGCGCGCTTCCTGTCCGCACTGCGCGACGAGCGCCAGGCGGCTGCCGCGGTGTTCAAATCGGCACGGCCGGTGCCGCCGGCGGGTTCGGTCAGCGTCGCGGACGTGCGCGACGCGCTGTATGCGGCCAAGCTGATCTCTTACGCCCAAGGCTTCATGCTGATGCGGGCTGCCAGCGAGCGTCACGGCTGGGATCTGGCCTTCGGCGACATCGCGCTGCTGTGGCGCGGCGGCTGCATCATCCGCAGCCGGTTCCTGGGCGACATCAAGGCGGCCTATGCGCGCGATGCGGGTCTGCGAAACCTGCTGCTGGATCCCTTCTTCGCCGCCGCGGTAAAGCAGGCGGAGGGCGGCTGGCGCCGCACCCTGACCCTGGGTGTCGAACTTGGCATCCCGCTGCCGGCCTTCTCGGCCGCATTGGCGTTCTACGACGGTTACCGCAGCGCGCGGCTGCCTGCCAACCTGCTGCAGGCGCAGCGCGACTATTTCGGCTCCCATACTTATCAGCGTACCGACCGCCCGGCCGCGGCGCGCTACCACACCGATTGGACCGGAGACGGCGCGGAGCACCTGGTCGATGAATGAGGCCTGCAGTTATGTGATCTTCGGCGCCACCGGTAACCTGGCGAGCACCAAGCTGCTGCCCGCCCTGTATCACCTGGACAAGGAAGGGCGGTTGCACGAGCGTCAGCGCGTGCTGTGCTGCGGCCGCCGCGATTTCGACCAGCGCAGCTGGCTGGCCGAGGTGGAGGAGGCGATCCGCGCCCGGGCGCGCGGTGGCGTCGATCCGGCGGTGCTGCAGCGTTTTCTGGCGCGCGTGTCCTATTTTCAGGGCGATCTGCGCGAGCCCGAGATGTACCCGCGTCTGCGCGAGCAGCTGTGCGGCGAGGGGCACCCGCCCAACATCGCCTTCTACATGTCCATCGGTCCGGCGGAGTACGGCGGCGTGGTGGAGAAACTGGCCGGGCAGGGCATGTTCGACCAGGGCGCCGGCTGGCGCCGCGTGGTCATAGAAAAGCCCTTTGGTTATGACCTGGTGAGCGCCCAGGATCTGCAGCGGCGCATCGGGCGCTATCTCGACGAATCGCAGATCTACCGCATCGATCATTACCTGGGCAAGGCGACGGTGCAGAACGTGCTGGTGTTCCGCTTTGCCAACCTGATGATGGAACCGCTGTGGAATCGTAACCACGTCGATCACGTTCAAATCACCCACTCCGAGACCCTGGGCGTGGGGAGTCGCGGCGGGTTTTACGATGTCACCGGCGCGCTGCGCGACATGATCCAAAGCCATTTGCTGCAACTGTTGACCCTGGTGGCCATGGAGCCGCCGGTCTCGATGGAGGCCGAGACGCTGCGCGACGAGAAGGTCAAGGTGCTCAAGTCGGTGCGGCCCATCCCCAAGTCCGCGGTGCATGCCCAGGCCTATCGGGCCCAATATGCGGCTGGCGAGATCGGCGGCCGACGCGTCCCCGCGTATCTCGACGAAGACCGGGTCGCACCGCAGAGCGCGACCGAGACCTATGCGGCGCTGAAGGTCTATGTCGATAACTGGCGCTGGCGCGGCGTGCCCTTTTACCTGCGCACCGGCAAACGCATGGCCGAGGCACGTTCCATGGTATCGATCTGCTTCAAACACCCGCCGTTGCAGTTCTTCCGCGGTACCCACGTCGAACGCATGAGTCCCAACTGGGTGATCATGGGTATCCAGCCCGAGGAGTGCCTGCGCATCGAGATGACCGCCAAGGAACCCGGGCTGGAGATGCGCACCCGCCAGATCAGCCTGGACGCGCACTTTCGCGACGGGGAACAGGAGCGCTCGGACGCCTACGAGGACCTGCTGCTCGATGTGATCCAGGGCGACCGCTCGTTGTTTTTGCGCTACGACGAGGTGGAGTACGCCTGGCGGGTAGTCGAGCCGGTGCTCGATGTCTGGGCCACCGAACGCGACTATGTGCCGAGCTACCCGGCCGGCAGTTGGGGGCCTAAGGAATCGCGCCGGCTGTTCGACAAGGAGGAACACAGCTGGCGACACACTCTGGACCCGGACGGGGGCGGGGCTTGACCGCCGGTCTGGTCCGGCAGGTGCTGGCAGACCCGGCGGCAGTCGCCCAGGCTGCGGCCCGACAGATCGTGGCGGCAGCGGCCGCGGCGATTGCGGCACGCGGCCGGTTTCGCCTGGTACTGGCCGGCGGCGGCACACCCCAGGCGGCCTATCGGCTGCTCGGCGATGCCGCCCAGGACTGGCCGCACTGGGAGATCTACTTCGGCGACGAACGCTGCCTGCCCCCCGATCACCCCGAGCGCAACAGCCGCATGGCCAGCGACGCCTGGCTGGCCCGGGTGCCGATACCGCCAGGGCAGATCCACGTCATCCCGGCCGAGCTGGGGGCCGCTACCGCGGCCGCGGCCTATGCCGCGACGCTGCGTGGGGCGGGGCGCTTCGACCTGGTGCTGCTCGGCATGGGCGAGGACGGCCATACG
>JBFZDU010000341.1:0-6856 GCA_041307205.1 Gammaproteobacteria bacterium
GCGAACGGCAACTGCTGCTATGGAATCCGCCGGTAATCAACCCGGATCTGGGGATCCGCGCCTCGGCCCGCAGCCAGACCACGCGCATCGCGCGGCTGGCGACCCGCATGGGGCTCAAGAGCATCGTGTTCGCCCGCTCGCGCCTGATGGTCGAGGTGCTGACCAAGTACCTCAAGGACGTGTTCGACCAGGACCCGCGCAAGCCGCCGCGCGTGGCCGCCTATCGGGGCGGTTACCTGCCGACCGAGCGCCGTGCCACCGAGCGCCGGCTGCGTGCCGGTAACCTGGATTGCGTGGTCGCCACCTCGGCGCTGGAACTGGGGGTGGACATAGGTGCGCTGGATGTGTGCGTGCTCAACGGCTACCCGGGCACCATTGCCGGTACCTGGCAGCGGCTGGGGCGGGCGGGCCGGCGCAACCGACCGTCGCTGGGCGTGCTGGTCGGTTCCAGCGAACCGCTGGATCAGTACATCGTGCGCAACCCGGAGTTCTTCCTCGGCGCCTCGCCCGAGCAGGCGCGGATCGACCCCGATCAGCTGCTGATCCTGCTCGACCACGTCCGCTGCGCGGCCTTCGAACTGCCGTTCAGCGACGCCGAGTCCTTCGGCAAGGAGAACCTGGTCGAACTGCTGGAGCTGCTGCAGGAGGAAGGCGTGCTGCACCATGAGGGCGAGCGCTGGCACTGGAGTGCCGACAGTTACCCGGCCAACAGCGTCAGCCTGCGCTCGGTGGCCGAGGGCAATTTCGTGGTGATAGACATCAGTGACGGTCGGCAGCGCATCATCGCCGAGGTGGACTACAGCGCCGCGGCGGACACCCTGTACGAGGGCGCCATCTACCTGGTCCAGGCCAGCCCCTACCAGGTCGAGAAGCTGGACTGGGTCGGGCGTAAGGCCTTCGTCACGCCGACCCGCGCCGACTACTACACGGATGCCATCGACTACACGCGCCTGAAGATTCTCGACAACTTTGAGCAGACTGCCAGTGGCGCGGGAACGACGGCACACGGCGAGGTGCACCTGGTCCGACGCATCCCCGGTTACAAGAAGATCCGCTACTACACCCACGAGAACATCGGCTTCGGCACCATCCAGTTGCCCGACCAGGAGATGCACACCACGGCGGTGTGGTGGGAACTGCGCCCGGGGGTATTGGAAGCTGCCTTCGGTTCGCGGTGCGCGGCGCTGGATGGCTTCCTCGGTGCCGCCTACGCCATGCACCATGTCGCCGCCCTGCGCATGATGGCCGAGCCGCACGACCTCGGCCGGGCCGTGGGCGACGGCGACGCCAAGTGGTTCGCCACGCTCGGCGCCAACGGCCGCGGGCAGATGCGCGATCTGGCGGGCAACGAGGTCGCGCCCGAGCAGCAGGGTCGCTTCCGCCCCGCGGTATTTCTGTACGACAACTATCCGGGAGGCATTGGCTTGACGGCGCCGCTGTTCGATACCCGTGCCCTGGTGGTGAACGATGCCCGCGCGCTGATCGCTGCCTGCGAATGCCGCTACGGCTGCCCGGCCTGCGTCGGCCCCGTGCTCGCCTCGGACGAGGCGCGCGGTTACTCTCCCAGGGTCTTGGCGGTGCAGGTGCTGGGGCTGCTGGCAGGGGAGTGGGTGCAGCCGGCTGCAGTGCCGGGATGCTGCCAGTCATGAGCCTCAAACAGCGACTGCAGGCCCTGCGCCAGCACCGCGCCGACGGGCCGCTGGATTCGCCAGCGTCGGACCTCGGCCCGCGCCTCGATCGGTTGCGACTTGCCCGCCGCGCTGCCGGCGCGCCGCGTACCGATCAGGCATTGGCGTCGCTGCTCGGCGGTGTGGTCGGCGCCGACGGACTGATCGAGATCGAGCGTCGGTTCGGGTTGGGGCACGGCTTTGGTGCGGCATTTGGCGATGGCCTTGGTGCGACGCTGGTGGCCGGACTTCCCGACGGCGTCCGGTCGGTGCCCGCTGCTTGGGTCTTTATCGACACCGAGACTACGGGGCTGGCCGGGGGCAGTGGCACTTTGGTATTTCTGGTCGGCTTGGCGCGACTGCAGGGCGACGACTTGGTGCTGCGCCAGTTCCTGGCCACGCGTTTCGCCGGCGAGGCGGCCATGCTGCGGCGGGCCGCGGCCTGGCTGGGTGAAGCCGGCCTGATCAGCTACAACGGTAAGACCTTCGACGGCCCCTTGCTCAGCACGCGCTGCCGGTTGACGCGCCAACCGGACTGGGTGGGTGGCAGACCGCACCTGGACCTGCTGTATCCGGTACGGCGCGCTTTTGCAGGGTGTTGGCCGGACTGCCGCCTTGCGACCGTGGAGCGGGCGTTGCTGGGGGTGCGGCGCAGCCAGGATCTGCCGGGTGCCGAGGCGCCGGCCGCCTGGTTCGCGCATCTGCAGGCGGGCGACGCCAGCCGTCTGCCCGGCGTGCTGCGACACAATGCGCAGGATCTGCACAGTCTGGCCTTGTTGGTGCCGCAGTTGGCGCAGGTCTACGCCCGGCCGGAGAGCCGGGGTGCCGGGATCGAGGCGGTCGCTGCGGCCTGGTTGCGCCGCGGCCATACGGCCCGGGCCCTGAGCATCCTGGAGCGCAACCGGGGCGTCCTGACGGCCAGCGGCTTGCATGTCCTGGCCCGGCTGTATCGGCGCGACGGCGCATGGCGCTCGGCCGGCGCGGTGTGGCGCGAGCTGGCGGCCACGGGGGACTGCGCGGCTATCGAACAACTGGCGAAATACGAGGAACACGTGCGGCGTGATCCGGCCGCGGCGGCGGACTGGGCGGCCCAGTTGCCACCGCAACCGGCCCGCGAGCAGCGCTTGCGCCGCCTGGCGCGCAAAGGCGCTGCAGGGACCCGGACCTTACCGTTCGATTGATTCGTGAATGGCGGCCGGCCGCAGTTCCAGGTAAAAGCCGGTCCCGTCCGGCAACGGCAGGCAGCGGGCAATCCGGCCCTGGCGCCGGGCCTCCAGCAGGAAACGCCCGACCGGCTGGAACAGGGTGCGGGTGCCGTCGCCGCGTGGCGGGTCGAAGCGTACGGCATAGCGCCTGGGGCTGCCCGACTTGGGGTCCAGTACCCTGGCGATGCGTGCCAGTGCCGGACCCAAGGCATAGCCCCGAAGATCGATCTCGGCTTCGATCTCCCCAACCTGGATGGCGAGCTGCTGCAGCGGATTTTGTTCGAAGTAGGGCATGGTGATCAGTCGGTCTCGTCCAGGAGCATGAAGGACAGAAAGGTCGATGCCAGCCCGATGACCAGCAGCACGCTGAGGGTCGGGTAGTGCAGAACCAGCAGGCCACCGCAGACCCAGCAGGTCTGCGCCAGTTGGCGCTTGGCGCGGTAGCCCCTGGTATAGCGCCGGCGATGGGGGTGCCGCCGGTCAGGCCTATGGTCTCGATGCCAGTCAGGCAATGGGTTGAAGTCCACCAAGTTGTTGCGTAGGTCCATACAGTGCCCCACTGCGATTCTGGTCCAGATCGCGACCCCGCCGCAGCGCATCGCCATTTGCCCTGACAAGCTTAATCCACTGCCGCGCCGCCTGCCGGCAGCGGCTGTGCTACCTTTCGCATGTTGCATTGCACAAAAAGGGGCGGATTCATGCAGCAGTACGACGTGGTGGTGATCGGCACGGGCCCGGGGGGCGAGGGCGCCGCCATGAAGCTCGCCAAGTCGGGCAAGCGCGTGGCGGTGGTCGAAAAGCAGCCCCAGGTGGGCGGTAGTTGCACCCATCAGGGCACGATCCCCAGCAAGGCGCTGCGTCACGCCATCCAGCTGCTGGCCGACTACCGGCATCACCCGCTGTTCGAACACACCCTGGGCAAGATCGATGTGACCTGGCCCCAACTGCTGCATACCGCGGACCACGTGACCGGCCGCCAGGTGAGCATGCGGCACCGGTACTACACCCGCAATCGCGTCGCCCTGTTGCACGGTTTCGCCCGCTTCGAAGATCCTCACCAGGTGGTCGTCGAAAAGCTCGACGGCAGTCAGGAGCGCCTGGCTGCGCAGCACGTCGTGATCGCCACGGGGTCGCGCCCGTACCGCCCGGGGGACATCGATTTCAGTCACCCACGGATTCTCGACAGCGACACCATACTGAAGATGCAGCAGACGCCCTGGCGGGTGACCATTTATGGCGCCGGGGTCATCGGCAGCGAATATGCCTCGATCTTTGCCAATCTCGATCTGAAGGTAAACCTCGTCAACACCCGTGACCGGCTCATGTCATTCCTCGACAGCGAGATCACCGATGCGCTCAGCTATCACTTGCGCGATCAGGGCGTGCTGATCATGCACAACGAGACCTACGAGCGCGTCGAGTTGCGCGCCGACGGGGTCTACCTGCACTGCAAGTCCGGCAAAGTAGTCCATTCCGACGTGCTGCTCTGGGCCAACGGCCGCACCGGCAACACCGAGCACATGGGGCTGGAGGCGATCGGTGTCAGCGTGAACCGCCGTGGTCAGATCGAGGTGAACGAGCGCTTCCAGACGGCGCAGGAACACATCTACGCCGTGGGCGACGTCGTCGGCCCGCCGGCCCTGGCGAGTGCCAGTTACGACCAGGGCCGATTCGTCGGTGCCCTGATTGCCGCGGGCGAGTGCGACTGGCGACTGGTCGATGATATGCCGACCGGGATCTACACCAGCCCGGAGATCAGCTGCCTGGGCCGTACCGAGGCCGAACTCACCGAGCAGAATGTGCCTTACGAAGTAGGCCGGGCCGAGTTCAAGAACCTGGCACGCGCACAGATCTGTGGCCGCAACCTCGGCATGCTGAAGATTCTGTTTCACCGCGAGACCCTGGCAATCCTGGGGATCCACTGCTTTGGCGAACAGGCCTCCGAAATCGTCCACATCGGCCAGGCGATCATGGCGCAGCCCGGCGCGGCCAATTCCCTGAGTTACTTCGCCGAAACCACGTTCAACTACCCGACCATGGCCGAGGCCTATCGGGTCGCCGCCTTGTATGGCTTGAACCGGATCTCCTGAGCGGCGGCCAGCGGCCGCTACCGGGCTCGGCCCTGGCGCGGCACCCCTACTTGCAAGCAGGCATGATGAACGCGGCAGGCGCGCGGTTTACTCCTGGGCCGGTTCGTCGGGCGGTGACTCCCCGTCGGCGGTCGTGGGGGCTGCGCTGGCGGCGGCACTGGCCAGGGGGTCGATGCGGATCAGGATCCCGACCCGCGGGTGGTCGATATAGTGGGTCTCGCGGCTGCGCATGCGGCGCTCGCCGCGCGCCCGGACGCCGCCGGCGAGCTGCAGATCCGTGTCGACGTGCAGGTAACGCCCGCGCCGCAGCCGGAACCGGCCTTCCACGCCTGGGCCGCTGAGCCCGTACCAGGTGTCGCTGGAGAGGCCGCTGGCGGCCTGCCGCCACGCCAGGTGGTAAAGGGTGCGGTAACCCTTCCGCTCCAACGTGTAGGCGTCGGGGCCGAGACGGCCACCGCCGTGGCTGACCGCGCGCGATTCCAGATCGGCGCTGGCGGTCGGGAAGGGAGGTGTTTTGGGCAGGGGCGCGAAACTCTCCCCGCGCGCATCGTCGGCGCGCTGGAAAATCAGCATCTCCACCTGGTAGAGGTTGGCCGCTGGGGCGGCGGCAGTGGCGACCAGCAGGATGCAGGCGAGCGTCGGGTTTCTGAGCGGCATGGCGGGAATTCGTGGCAGTCAGGCCCGACAGTTCACTGTAAGCCGATCACCCGGTCAAGGGTGCGTGCGACCTGTTCGATGCGTTGCGCCGGGTTGTTGAAATCGCCGAAAAATTTCAGCCGGTCGGCGCCGTCGAGCTTGAATTCTTGCGGACGGGTCTGGATCAGGCGAATCAGGTTGGCGGAATCGATCTTCGGTTCGGCCTCGAACAGGATCCGTCCGCCCACCGGTCCGGCCTCGATCTTGCGGATGCCGTAGGGCTGTACCCGCAGCTTCAGCTCAGTGATGTCGAACAGGTGCTTGGCCGGCTCGGGCAGCAGCCCGAAACGATCGATCATCTCCACCTTGAGTTCGCGCAGTTCGTCGGTGCTCACCGCCGAGGCGATGCGCTTGTACTGGATCAGGCGCACGTGCACGTCGGGCAGGTAGTCCTCGGGCAGCAACGCGGCGACCTGCAGGTCGATCTCCGCACCATGGTCGAGCGGTCGGTCGAGTTCGGGCTGGCGCCCGGCGCGGATGGCGTGCACCGCGCGTTCCAACATTTCGGTGTACAGGGTGAAGCCGATTTCGTGAATCTGGCCACTCTGCTCGTCGCCGAGCAGTTCGCCGGCGCCGCGGATCTCCAGGTCGTGGGTGGCCAGGGTGAAGCCAGCGCCCAAGTCCTCGAGCGACTCGATGGCTTCGAGGCGCTTGACCGCATCGGGCGTCATCGCCTTGGGCGGCGGGGTGATCAGATAGGCGTAGGCGCGGTGGTGGGAGCGCCCGACGCGCCCGCGCAGCTGGTGCAGTTGCGCCAGGCCCAGTTTGTCAGCGCGGTTGATGATGATGGTGTTGGCGCTCGGCACGTCGATGCCGCTCTCCACGATGGTGGTGCACACCAGGACATTGAAGCGTTGATGGTAGAAATCACGCATGACGCGTTCGAGCTCGCGTTCGCGCATCTGGCCGTGGGCAATTTCCACCCGCGCCCGCGGCACCAGCGCGGCGACTTGCTGCGCCATCTTGCCGATGCTCTCGACCTCGTTGTGCAGGAAGTACACCTGGCCGCCACGCTTGATTTCACGCTGGCAGGCCTCCGTGACCAAGGTGTCGTTCCACTGGCTGACGAAGGTCTTGATCGGGTGACGGGCCGCCGGCGGCGTGGCGATGATCGACAGTTCGCGCAGGCCGGCCATGGCCATGTTCAGGGTGCGCGGAATGGGTGTGGCGGTCAGGGTCAGGATGTCCACCTCGGCGC
>JBFZDU010000342.1:0-14906 GCA_041307205.1 Gammaproteobacteria bacterium
CCTGGACGCGGTGCTGGGGCGCGCACCGCGGCGCGACACCGCCCGGCAGGCCGAACCACCCGCCGCCAACCCCCTGCAACAGGCCTTGTCCGGCCTGATGCGCCAGATGCAGTCCGAAGCCGGTCTGACCCGGGTGGTGTTCGCCATGCTGGCGCCCGACCGCGGGCGCCTGCAGGCCCGCCTGGCGATCGGCGGCGCACCCGAAGACGCCCTGCGGCGGCTCAACCTGATCCTCGACCAGGGCCAGCTGTTCCGGATGCTGCTGACCAAGACCCAGAGCATCTGGGTGCATCCGGGCAACGCCGGCAAGTACCTGCCCCACCTGCCGCGGCACTGGGTGCCAGGGCTGCAGGAAACCGGTCTGTTCGCCATGTCGATCGTCATCGCCGAGCGCCCGCTGGGGGTTATCTATGGCGACGGACCCGCCTTGGACGAAACTGGCTACCGGCAGTTCCGCGCCTTGTGCCAGGTCGCTGCCGAGCGCCTCGCGGGGGACCGTCGGGCGGCTTGATCCCGGTCATTCCGCAACCTTGCGGCCAACCCCTAGACTGCGCCGATGACTGCCCAGACACTCGCTTACCCGATCGGCGACCGGCTGTACCTGAACATCACCGATCGCTGCACCCTGCGCTGCGCCTTCTGCCCCAAGTTCAACGGCAGCCGCAGGGTGCGCGGCCATGACCTGAGCCTGCAATACCGCCCGACCAGCGACGAGATCATAGCGGCCGTCGGCGACCCGGCGGGGTTCAGCGAAGTGGTGTTCTGCGGCTACGGCGAACCGACCCTGCGGCTCAAGCCGCTGCTGGCCGTCGCGGCCTGGATCAAGGCGCGCGGCGGGCGCGTGCGCGTCAACACCGATGGCCTTGCCAACTTGGTATACAAACGCGACGTGCTGCCGGAGCTGGCGGGACGGGTCGACGCCCTGTCGGTATCGCTCAACGCCCAGGACCAATCGACCTACGAGCGGCACTGCCGCCCGGCGCTGCGCGGCTCGTTCGCCGCGGTGCAGGATTTCCTGGCCCGGGCGCCGCGCTACCTGCCCGAGGTGACGGCCACCGCCATCGCGGGGCTGGACGGCGTCGACATCGCCGCCTGCGAACGCTTGGCGCGCCGCTTGGGCGTACCGCTGCGGCGTCGCGAACTGGACGTGGTCGGATGAACCCATTCGACCTCGCCGACCCCGACAGTTACGCCCACTGGCGCGACCGCAAGCTGGCGACGCACCCCGAACGGCTCGAAGACCTGGTGGTCGAGGTCGCCGAACCCGCCGCGCTGACTGCGGCCGAGTACGCCGCGCTGCACGACCGGATCCGCCGCTGCAACATGGCGGTGTACGCCAGCGCCGTCGGCCCCGACCCGGACAAGGCGCGGGTCCGCGGCCTGGGACGGCGTTTCGGACTGGAACACCTGGACCAGAACCTGTGCGCCGACAACGACGCCATCAGCGCCCTGGAGATCGCCGACGACGCCCTGCACGCCGGCTATATCCCTTACAGCAACCGCCCCATCGCCTGGCACACCGACGGCTACTACAACACCGGCGCCGCGCAGGTCCGGGGGCTGATCCTGCACTGTGTGCGCCCGGCGCGCGACGGTGGCAGTAACCGCCTGCTCGATCACGAGATCGCCTATATCCTGCTGCGCGACCGCGACCCCGCCCACATCCGGGCGCTGTCGCACCCTGCCGCCATGTGCATCCCGCCCAACCTGAGCGAAGGGATCGAGATCCGGGCCGAGGCCTGTGGGCCGGTGTTCAGCAGCGATGCCGCGGGGCGGCTGCACATGCGCTACACGGCGCGCCGCCGCAATGTCGCCTGGCGCGACGACCCCGACACCCGGGCCGCGGTTGCGGCGCTCGCCGAGATTCTGGCCACCCCCTCCCCCTACCACTTCCAAACCACGCTGCAGTCGGGCCAGGGCCTGATCTGCAATAACGTGCTGCACACGCGCTCCGGATTCGAGACGGACAGCCCACGCCTGCTGTACCGGGCACGTTATTTCGACCGCATCGCGGATACCTGATCCGGCCCGGGTTGAAGTGCGTGGCGCCGCGTGCAAGCATGCGCGCCCCTGGATGCTGCCCCCGGCCGACCCCCATGAGCCAGACCCAACGCCCGCTGCCAACCGAGATCAACCTGCACCGCAAGTCGCGGGTACTCAGCATCAGCTTCGTGGACGGCAAGCGTTTCGAGCTGCCCTGCGAGTATTTGCGCGTCTATTCGCCGGCCGCGGAAGTAGCCACCCGCAAGACCCCCGAGACCGGCAAGGAGCAGGTCAACATCGAGCGCCTCGACCCGCAGGGCAGCTACGCCGTGCGCATCGTCTTCGATGACGGCCACGACACCGGCATCTACTCCTGGGATACCCTCTACGACCTCGGGGTGCACCAGGCGAGTTATTGGCAGGACTACCTGGACCGGCTGGCGGCGGCCGGCTACACGCGCTCCGGCGAACGCCTGGCCGCGGCCGCTGACGACGCGCGCCGCATCCGCGTGCTGTATTTCGCCTACCTCGCCAAGCGCCTGCACAAGGAGTCCGAAGATCTGACCCCGCCGCGCGAAGTCGAGGATGTAACCACCCTGCTGGCCTGGCTGCGCAAGCGCGAGCGCGACCGCGGTTACCTGCTGGCCGACGACAACGTGCGGGTCACGGTGAACAAGGAATTCGCCGAGCCCTTCACCAAACTCGACCCGGGCGACGAGATCGGCATCGTGCCGGTATCGCCAACCCCCCCGGCACCGCCCAGGAAGGCCTGACCTGCCGCCGCGGCGCCACGGCCGATTTCAGCAGTAAGCCAGCACCCGCCGGATCGCCGCGCGGTTGGTCCAGGAGGTGGCACGCTGTAGCGCCTGGCGCGCCGGCAGCCAGCGGTACTGGCGGTGTTCGGTGGCATTCAGGCGGATCAGGCGACGGCCGCTTAGCCGCAACGCGAACCAGTGCTCGGTGTTGGCCCGCACCCCCGGCGCATAGCGGGCACGCCAGGGCGGCACGATCGGGAACTGCGCGGTGTGCCGCAGGTCGACCAGCTGCTGCGCCACCCGCAGCCCCGTCTCTTCGTACACTTCGCGCCCCGCCGCTGCCAGCGGCGACTCGCCCCAGCGTAGCGATCCCGTCACCGACTGCCAGAATCCATGCGGCCGGGTACGTTCCAGCAGCAGCACCTCGCCGGCGTTGGTGTAGATCAGAACCAACACGGACTCGGGTCGTTTGTAGACAGCCGACATGGGGCAAAATCCGCCAGGAACAGGTCCCGCATTCTACGGGCCTGAAGACTTTGCGGAGAAGCTTATGCTGGAATCCTTTGTGATCCTGCTGGTCTGCCAGCTGCTGGGCGAGGTCCTGGTCACGGCCATCGATCTGCCCGTACCCGGACCGGTGGTCGGCATGCTGCTGCTGTTTGTCGGCCTGCTGCTGCGCGGGGCCGTGCCGGACGACCTGGGCCGCACCGCCACGGGCCTGTTGCAGCACCTCTCACTGCTGTTCGTGCCCGCCGGGGTTGGCGTGATGCTGCACCTGGGATTGCTCGGCGACGAATGGCCGGCGGTGGGCCTGGCCCTGATCGCCAGCACCGTCCTGACCTTGCTGGCGGCCGGCGCTGTCATGGCCTGGGCGTCGCGGCACCCGAGCGCAGGCTCGTGAACACCGAGCTGCGCGACATCTGGGTCTATCTCAGCACCAGCCCGCTGCTGCACCTGACCCTGACCCTGCTGGCGTATCTGGGCGGGCGCTGGCTGCACCGCCGCAGCGGCGGGCTGGCGGTGCTCAACCCGGTGCTGCTGGCGGTGCTCGGCCTGGTGACGCTGTTGTGGGCAACCGATACGTCCTATACCCAGTATTTCGCCGGCGCCCAGTTCGTCCATTTCCTGCTCGGCCCAGCGACCGTGGCGCTGGCGATCCCGCTCTACCGCCAGGTGTGCGTGGTGCGCCGCAGCCTGCCGGGCCTGCTCGCGGCCATCACCCTCGGCTCGCTGACCGCCAGCATCAGCGCCGTGCTGCTCGGCCGACTGGCGGGCGCCAGCGATACCCTGCTGCTGTCGCTCGCCCCCAAGTCGGTGACCACGCCCATCGCCATGGGCATCACCGAGCGTCTTGGCGGACTGCCTTCGCTGACCGCGGTGCTGGTGATCCTGACCGGGATCCTCGGGGCAATGATCGGCCCGGGGCTGTTGCGGTTGGTCGGGATCAGCGATTCGCGCGCCCAGGGCATAGCCCTGGGTACCGCGTCGCACGGCATAGGCACGGCACGGGCAGTGCAGATCGACGAGACCGCCAGCGCCTTCGCCGGCCTGGCCATGGGCCTCAACGCCCTGGCCACCGCGCTGCTGCTGCCACTGCTGTGGCGTTGGTTGGCGGGCTGAGCACACCGCGTGCCACTGCCAAGGGGCGCCCCGGCAGCAGCCCAACAGGCCCTATCGGCCGGGAGCTGGCCAGCCAGAAGCCTGCCGGACTTAACGCGGACCTGCTGCGATCAATCGCTTGCGGCCGTCGCTTCGCGCTGCGGCGTGCGCACGCGGATCGACAACTCACGCAGCTGCGCGGGATTCACCTCGGAGGGCGCCTGGGTCAACGGACAGGCGGCAGTCTGGGTCTTGGGAAAGGCCATCACGTCACGAATGGAAGTGGCACCGGCCATCAGCATCACCAGCCGGTCCAGGCCGAAGGCAAGACCCCCGTGTGGCGGGCAGCCGTAACGTAGCGCCGTCAGGAGGAAGCCAAACTTCTCCTGGGCCTCCTCCTCGCCAATGCCGAGCAGGCGGAACACCTGCTGTTGCACCTCGGGACGGTGGATACGGATGGAACCGCCACCAACCTCGGTGCCGTTCAATACCATGTCGTAGGCACGCGACAAGCAGGCACCGGGGTCGGTCTGCAGCAGTGCCTGCTGGTCGGCCTTGGGCGCGGTGAAGGGGTGATGCAGCGCCGCCCAGCGATTCCCGCCCTCATCCCATTCGAACATCGGAAAGTCGACCACCCAGACCGGCCGCCAGTCGCCCGCCATCAGCCCGAGGTCCTGGCCGAGCTTGACGCGCAGCGCCCCCAGTGCCTCGTTGACCACGCTGGCCTTGTCGGCACCGAAAAAGACCAGGTCGCCGTCGGCAGCCCCGGTGCGCGCCATGATGCCAGCCACGGCGGCATCGGGCAGGAACTTGAGGATCGGCGATTGCAGGCCGTCGCGGCCCCGGGCGGCCTCGTTCACCTTGATATAGGCCAGCCCCTTGGCGCCGTAGATGCCGACGAACTTGGTGTAATCGTCGATTTCCTTGCGCGACAGCTCGCCGCCCTTGGGCAGGTGCAGCGCCACCACCCGGCCCTTGGGATCCTTGGCCGGGCCGGCGAATACCTTGAACTCGACCTCCTGCAGCAAATCGGCGATGTCGATCAGTTCCAGCGGACAGCGCAGGTCCGGGCGATCGGAGCCATAACGCCGCACCGCCTCCTGGTAAGTCATGCGCGGGAAGGGGTCGGGCAATTCGACGGCCAGCACCTCCCGGAACATCCCCCGGATCATCTCCTCCATCTGGCCGGTAATCTCGGCCTCGTCCATGAAGGACATCTCGAGGTCGAGCTGGGTGAATTCGGGTTGGCGGTCGGCGCGCAGGTCCTCGTCACGGAAACAGCGCACGATCTGGTAGTAGCGATCCATGCCGCTCATCATGAGCAACTGCTTGAACAGCTGCGGCGACTGCGGCAGGGCGAAAAACTTGCCCTGGTGGGTCCGGCTCGGGACCAGGTAATCGCGCGCGCCCTCCGGGGTTGCCTTGGTCAACATCGGGGTCTCGATGTCGAGGAAGCCGTGACTGTCCAGGAAGCGGCGCAGCGCCTGGGTGGTGCGGGCGCGCAGCTGGATCCGCTGCTGCATGACCGGCCGGCGCAGGTCGATATAGCGGTGGCGCAGTCGCAGCTCCTCCGAGGCATCGTCCTCATCGAGTTGGAACGGCGGCGTGTCAGCGCGGTTGAGGATCTCCAGGTCCAGGCCCAACACCTCGATCTCGCCGGTGCCCAGGTCCCGGTTCTCAGTGCCCGCAGGGCGGCGACGCACCCGCCCCCGGACCCGCAACACGAACTCGTTGCGCACCTGTTCGGCGGTGGCAAAGATCTCGGCGCGGTCCGGGTCGTACACCACCTGCACCAGCCCGTAGCGGTCGCGCAGGTCGATGAAGATCACGCCGCCGTGATCGCGGCGGCGGTTGGCCCAGCCGCACAGGTCTACGGTCTGATCGATGTGGGCGGCATTGAGCTCACCGCAATAGTGGCTGCGCATGGTGTTGTTCTCTTCGGCTGAAACGGGACGCGCCCCGGCATGGCGGGGCGCGTCGGCAGTGGCTCTCCGGCCCGGCGGCCGCGATCCCTCATCCGGTCCTGCGGACCACCTTCTCCCCCTCGGAGAAAGGCGTTCGCCGCGGTCTGCGACCGCTCCCGGGTGGGCGAAATGGTACGGACCTGGCCCGCGGGCGGCAACCGGACTCAGTCGCCGCCACAGGCAGCGCAGGCGCCGCCACCGCAGGCCGGAGCGGCCGCACCACCCCCGGTGTCGTGAACATTCTTCTTGGCCTTGGCCCCCGATTTGAAATCGGTCTCGTACCAGCCACCACCCTTGAGCCGAAATCCGGCGGCGGAAATCAGTTTGATCAGGTTGGGCTGGCCGCAGGCAGGGCAATCGGTCAGGGCGGGATCGCTGAGCTTCTGCAAGGCTTCCAGCTCGTGACCACAGGCAGCGCAACGGTATTCATAGAAAGGCATCGCGGCGACCTCTAACAGGTAGGGGAAAATGGCCGAATATTAACAAACCCTCATGATTCGGGACAGGCCTGATTACAGTCGTTACCTTGGGGGCGGAGCCACTCGATTCAAGGGGCCGCCGCAGACGCGATCGGGCTTGCTGCGGAAGTGCGTCGGAAAACCGTCGTCACCGATCAATCGCCGTGCCGCCGGGCGCGCAGCGTTTCGCCCTGGCGGCGCAGGATATGGCGGATCAGGATGTCGCGATCCTGCTCGCGAATATGCGTGAACTCCACCCGCAGGTGATATGCCGGTGCGCCGCCGGCATCCAGCCCCGGGTCGCACGCCACCACCTCGCCGTAGGTCAGCACACCGGTAAAGGACGGGAACAACAGCATACGAATCTCGACCTGGGTTTGGGGCGCGAACGCCTCCCGGGTATCAAGACCCATGCCCCCGGCGCTCAGGTTCACCGCCACGGCGTCCTGCGAGGCCAGCACCGGGTCCTGCGCGATGAAGGCGCGACCGAGCACCTCCAACTTACGGTCTATGCCCTTGAGATACGCCGCCACATCGGGCTGATCGTGCTCGATCCGGCGCAGGGGCACGGCCAGCTGGGCGGTGATCGCGGCCAGGCTGGCCATGACGGTAAAGCTGCCTTCCACGCCCTGTTCGAGGCGCTCCAGGCGCCCCTCCAACTCCTCCGGCGCCACCCGGCGCAGGCCGACGCGAATGGTGTCGTCGATCCGGAAGAACTCGCGGCGATCACCGTCGTGCAGATCCAGTTTGTCGCTCATGCCTGTCCGTCCTCGCAATCAGCTGCCCGGGCCCAGCGCCCGGAGTTCGGGGCCGACCTGGTCGTCACCACGGATCAGCAGCAGTTCCACGCGCCGATTCCTGGCGCGATTTTCCACGTTGTCGTTCGGCGCGAGGGGGCGGGTTTCCGCGTAACCCTCGACTACGACCCGGCCCGCCTCCAGCGCCGGATTGCGTAGCAGCGAATGCAGCACCGTCACGGCCCGTGCGGCCGACAGCTCCCAATTGGAGCGGAACCGCCCGCTGCGGATGGGTACGTCATCGGTGTGACCGGCCACCACCACTTTGCCCGGCTTGGCTGCCAAGACCTGACTGATGCGGTCTATCACCTCGTGGAAACCCGGGTCCAGCATGGCGCTGCCCGAGGGAAAGGAGCCTTTTTCCTGGATGCGGATGATGACCTTGCTTTCCTCCCGCTCGACCGTCACCAGGCCTTGCTCGATCTCCGGGTCGAGTGCGGTCTGCAACTCTTCGTACTGCCCCTGCAGATCTGCCTCCAAGCGCCTGATGGCCTCCTCCAGTGCCTGTGCTTGTTCCGGGTCCCGTCTGGCCTGCTGCCCCTGCTCCAGCCCGCTTGGCTGCTCTTCCAGGTGCGGCTTCTCGACGTCAGTGGTTTTCTGCCGGATCTCGTTGACCACAGAGGGATCGGTGAACGACGGACTCCACTCCTGCTTGATCACGCTCACGCCCTTGACGACGTCCATCACGGGGACGTCGCGCTGCACGCCGAATGCATCCTTCATGGACTCGGCCATTTTTTTGAACCGGATCGCATCGATCTCGGCAAAGGACAGCAGCAGCACGAAAAAGCACATCAGCAGCGACATCAGGTCGGCGAAGGTCGCCAGCCAGGGCGGCAGCCCATCCGGACACTTGGGACATTCGTCCGTCATCCGCTATTCCTGGGTGGCGCGCTTCTTGGGTGGCAGGAAGGTCGACAACAGTTGTTCCAGTACCCGCGGGTTCATGCCTTCCTGAATGCCCCCGATGGTCTCAACGATCAGGTGCTTGTTGATCTTCTCCAGCTCGGTGGTGCGCGCCAGCTTGTCCGCGATCGGCTGCGCGAAGGCATTGGCGATGACCGCGCCGTACAGCGTGGTCAACAAGGCCACGGCCATGGCCGGACCGATACTCGCGGGGTCGGACATGTTGGCGAGCATCTGCACCAGACCAACCAGGGTGCCGATCATCCCCATGGCGGGGGCCATGACCGCCATGCTCTTGAACATGCGTTGCCCGACCTCGTGGCGGCGGATGGTCAGATCGATATCGCGTACCAGCATTTTCTGGACGAACGCCGGGTCGTGCCCGTCGACGCACAGGCCGATGCCGCGCTTCATGAAATCGTTTTCGATCTCCTGGCCTTCGAGGGCAAGCAGACCGTTCTTGCGGGCCACGTCGGCCAGCTGCACGGCCTCTTCGATGAGCTTCCGGGGATCGTCGATCCGGTACAGAAAGGCCTTCAGGCCGACCGCGAACGACCCCAGGAAGTCGGCCAGCGAGACCTGCATCAGGGTCACCATGAAGGTTCCACCGACCACGAGCAACAGCGACGGCACATTGACGAACAACATGACGTCACCGCCCGACGCAATGGCCCCGACGATGATGCCGAAACCACCGAGCAATCCGACCAGGGTCGCGATGTCCACAAAATCCTCCGGAAGCTGTAGCCTTCAGGTCCGGCACCCGGCGCGGGCTCCCCGCCGACCCGATACTGGTGGCCTTATCGGAACAGGGCGGCGAAAACTTTAGTTCGCAAGCCGGCGCGACGCGGTAGCCGCGATGGCCCCATGACGCGAGGGGCCCCGCCCCCATTCATTCAATACCGGGGTTTGCACAGTGAACCAGGCTCGCAGCGTACTCATCACGGGTTGTTCCAGCGGGATCGGGCTGGAGGCGGCGCGGACCCTCCGGGCACGCGGTTTCCGCGTGTTCGCCACCGCCAGGAAGGCCACCGATGTAGCGCGCCTGATCGCCACCGGGTTCGAGTCCCTGCCCCTCGACCTCGACGACGATGCCAGCATCGCGGCGGCCGTGGCAGCCGTGTTCGAGCGCACCGGCGGCCGCCTGTACGCGCTGTTCAACAACGGTGCCTACGGCCAGACCGGCGCGGTGGAGGACCTGAGCCGGGCGGTGTTGCGGGCGCAGCTGGAAACCAACCTGCTCGGCTGGCACGAATTGACCCGGCAGGTCATCCCGGCCATGCGCGCGCAGGGCGAGGGGCGCATCGTGCAGAACAGTTCGGTGCTGGGCCTCGCTGCCCTGCCCTTCCGCGGCGCCTACGTCTGCGCCAAGTTCGCCCTTGAAGGCCTGAGCGACACGCTGCGGCTGGAGCTGGCGGGCACCGGCATACACGTCAGCCTGATTGAGCCAGGTCCGATCCACTCGCGGTTTCGGGAAAATGCCCTAGCGGTGTTCCAACGCACCATAGATCACGAGCGCAGTCCCCACCGGGCCGCCTACGCGGCGCAGCTGGCCCGACTGGCGCGGCCCGGCCCTGCCGCCCCCTTTACCCTGCCCCCGGCCGCCGTGGTAAAGAAGCTCATCCATGCCCTGGAGAGCGCGCGGCCCAAACCGCGTTACTACGTGACTGTCCCGACCCACCTGTTCGGCCACCTGCGGCGCTTGCTCTCCACCCGGCTGATGGACCGGCTGCTGCTGCAGGTGTCGGGCGAGGGTCGGCGGTGACTCTGCCACCCCTCAAGCGCCCGGCCGACCAGCCGCTGCCAACTGGCCCTGATTCGGAGATCACTGGACCGATGCGCACCTCGCCTGCCCACGCCGCCGTGCAGATCACCGCCCCGTACCTGCTGCTCGCGACCTTGTGGATCTTTTTCTCGGACCGCACCCTGCTGGCGCTCGGGCTGAGCGTCGAGGCCCTGTCGCAGTTGCAGACCACCAAGGGATTGCTGTTCGTTCTGGTCACCGGCGGCGTGCTGTTCGGCCTGGTGCGGCACGGCTTTGGCCGCCAGTACGCGGTGCTGGCCGCGTTGCGCGATAGCGAGGCCCGCTTTCGTGCCGTGTTCCAGCATGCGCCGGTGGGTATGGCCGTCCTGGATAACGCCGGCCAGGTTCTGCTGAGCAACCAGGTACTGCAGAAGACGCTCGGTTTTGCACCAACCGAGTTGCAGCAAAAACCTCTTTTTGATCTGACCTTCGATGATCCCGTCATGGTCGGCAACCGCTATCAGGCAGTCCTGCGCAGCGACGCCCTGGACTACCGCGCCGAGCTGCACTACCGGCGCAAGAACGGCGAACTGCGTTGCGCCAGCCTCACGCTCGCCGCCGCGCCTAGCCCGCAGCAGCAAACCGGAATCGGCATCCTCATGCTGGAGGACATCACCGAGCGGCTGCAGGCCGCGCAGCAGGCGAGCCGTTGGCAGCGGGTGTTCGAGGTGGCCAACTTCGCCCTTGCCCATATAGATGTGGCGACCAACAGGTTTGCCGAAGTGAACCCGAAGTTCGCCAGCGAACGCGGTTACACGCCGCAGCAACTGGTTGGGCAGACGCTACTCGAGATCCACCCCCCGGAACTGCACGAGCGCCTCGCACAACACCTCCGGGACCTCGACCAGACCGGCCATTTGGTCTACGAGTCCGAACACCTGCGCAAGGACGGTTCGCGCTTTCCGGTGCTGCTGGACATCACTGTGACCAGGGACGCGCAGGGCCGGGCGGTCGGGCGGATCGCCTATGCCCTCGACATCACCGATCGCAAACGCGCCGAACTGGACGCGCAGCGCCGCAACACTGAACTCGAAACAGTGTTCCAGGCGCTGCCCGACCTGTACTTCCGCCTGGCGGGCGACGGCACGGTCCTCGACTACCGCGCCCAACGCGACGCCGAGCTATACGTGCCGCCGGACACCTTCCTCGGCAAGCGGGTGCAGCAAATCCTCCCCGCGACGGTGGTGGACAGGTTGGAGCAGAGCCTGGCCTTGATGCGCCGTGAGCAGCGCCTGGTGTCATTCGAGTACGAGCTGCAGATGCCGAGCGGCATCCGCAGTTTCGAGGCACGCATCACCCCGGTCGCCGACGCCGGCGAGTTCATTGCGATCATTCGCGATATCACCGAGACCAGGCGCGCCGCGTTGGCGCTCGAAGAGAGCGAGGCCCGCTACCGCTCGCTGGTGGAATCGACGCCCGACTGGGTCTGGGAGGTCGACGCCGCCGGTCGCTACACCTATGTCAGTCCGCGTTGCCGGGATCTGCTCGGGTACGCTCCCGAAGAGCTGCTCGGCTGCACGCCCATGCAACTGATGCCGCCCGCGGAGGCCGAGCGGATCGGCACCTTGTTGGCAGAGCTGGCGGCGCAGAAGGCCCCGATCACCGCCCTGGTGAACGTCAATCTGCACAAGGCGGGACACGAGGTGACCCTGGAAACCAGCGGCCAGCCCATAGTGGACCGCCAGGGCACGCTGCTCGGCTACCGCGGGGTGGATCGTGACGTGACTGAGCGCCTGCGGGCCGAGCAGGCACTGCGGGCGGCTCACGAACACCTGGAGGACCGGGTGCGCGCCAGGACCGCCGAGCTTTCTGTCGCCAACCGCGAACTGGAATCTTTCACCTATTCGGTGTCACACGATCTGCGGGCGCCGCTGCGGGCGATCCATGGTTTCAGCCAGGCACTGATCGAGGACTATGGTCCAGCCCTGCCGGACGGCGCCAGGGCGTTTCTCGACCACATCAAGACCGGCAGCACGCGCATGGGCGACCTGATCGACGGCCTGCTCACCCTCTCGCGCAACGCCCGCGGCGAGTTGTGTCGGGAACCGGTCGACCTCGGCGCGCTGGCGCTCGATATCCTGAACGGTCTGGCCACCGAGGATCCCGACCGTAATGTCACCATCAGGGTGGACCCGGGGCTGGTCGCTGCGGCCGATCTGCGCCTGGCCAAGACCCTGCTGAGCAATCTCCTGGGCAACGCCTGGAAATACACCGGGCGCCGTAGCACCGCCGAAATTCACTTCTATAGTATTGAAAAAGAAGGAGAACAAGTATTCTGTGTCAGTGACAATGGCGCCGGTTTCGATATGCAATTCGCACCCAAGCTGTTTGAGCCCTTCCAACGCCTGCACCGACCGGACGAATTTGCCGGTATCGGCATCGGACTGGCGACCGTGCAGCGTATCGTGTATCGCCACGGTGGCTGGATCGAAGGACATGGTGTACCCGGCAAAGGTGCAAGCTTTTGCTTTACCCTGGCGCCACGGCGCACCACACCACCCGGGCATGGGTCATGAACGAGCCGCTAAACATCCTGGTCATCGAGGACGACGACACCGACTTCCGGTTGCTGGAACGGCGCCTGCTGCACTATGGCCCACCGTTCGCGGCACACCGGGTGGCGACCGCGGCCGCACTCATGGACGCCCTGCAACAGGGTGGCTGGGATCTGATCATTACCGACTACACCCTGCCCGATATCAACATCCGGGAGAAGCTGCAGGTCATCATGGCGATGCTGCCAGATGCGCCGGTGATCATGGTTTCCGGCACCATCGGGGAGGAGACCGCCATCGACCTGCTCAAGGACGGCATCCAGGACTTCATCAATAAGGACAACCTGGCACGCCTGATTCCCAGCGTGCACCGCGCCATGCGGGACCGCCAGGAACGCAACGCACGACGCGACGCCCAACAGGCGCTCGAACACTCGGAAGTGCGCTACCGCAAACTCTACGAAGAACTGTGCCGCAGCCGCTGGCAGCAGGACCTGTTCGCCAACGCATCGTCGGACGTGATGTATCTGCTCGATGCCGAGGGCCACCTATCGTGGTGGAACCGCCGGGTCGAGGAGACCTGCACGCTGCCGGCCGCTGATTTGCCGGGCGCCAGCGCCCTGCGCTTCATCGTCGAGGCGGATCGACCGGCCGTACAGTCCGCCATCACGGCCGCACTGCGGGACGGCAGCGCCGAGGTCGAGGCCCGCGTGCTGACGGTCAACGGCGCGATCTACCACCATTTCCGCGGCAGCCGGGCCGAGAACGACGGGGTGGTGTACATCGCGGGTATCGGCCGTGACATCAGCGAACGGCGGGCCCAGGAACAGGCCTTGCGCCTGAGCGAGACGCGGCTGCGGGAAGCCCAGGCCATGGCGCACCTCGGCAGCTGGGAACTCGAAACCGCCACCGCCCAGTGCTACTGGTCGGAAGAGATCTACCGCATGTTCGGGATTCCGAACACGCGTCCCCCAGGACTAGACACCCTACGCGATGTCCTGCATCCCGACGACTGGCCACAACTCAGCTGTATCGTCGACACCGCAATGCAGCACGGCGAGCCGGCCCATTCCACGTTTCGCATCCTGCACGGCGATGGCACGCCGCGCTGGATAGATTGCCGCGTCGACATTGTGCTCGATGAGGCGGGCCAGGTCGCCCGGCTGGTGGGCGTCGTTCAGGACGTGACCGAACAGCGCCGCTACCAGGATCGCTTGCGACAGTCCGCTACCGTGTTCGATAGCACGGCCGAAGGTGTCTTCATCACCGATGCGCAAGCACACATCCTCGACATCAATCCAGCCTTCACCGAAATCACCGGCTACCGGCGCGACGAGGTACTGGGCAAGACGCCCGGCATGTGGCGCTCGGAACGCCATGACCAGGGGTTCTACGACACCATGTGGCGGGAGGTGGCCACCACCGGCCGCTGGCAGGGGGAGATCTGGAACCGACGCAAAGATGGTTCGGTGTTCCCGGAGTGGCTGACCATCAGCGCCGTGCAGGACGGCGACGGCCGGATCACCAACTATGTCGCGGTATTCGCCGACATCACCTCGATCAAGCGCTCCCAGGAGGAACTCGAACACCTCGCCCACTATGACGCCCTCACCGGCTTGCCCAATCGACTGCTGTTGCAGGCGCGGCTCAAGCATGCGGTCGCACACGCCCAGCGCAGCCGTATGCATATGGCCGTGATTTTCATGGATCTGGACCGATTCAAGAACATCAACGACAGTTTCGGTCACCCGGTGGGCGACGAGCTGCTGCGGGAAGTGGCCGGGCGCTTGGTCCATTGCGTGCGCCTCGACGACACGGTGGCCCGCATCGGCGGGGACGAGTTCGTGTTGCTGCTCGAGAACATCAGTCATCCGAACAGCGCCGCGGTCGTTGCAGAGAAGGTGCAAGTGGCCTTCACCGAACCCTTCGAGATCGACGGGCACGCGGTGCACGTCACCGCAAGCATGGGCATCTGCACCTATCCGCGCGACGGCGACGACACCGCCACCCTATTGCGCAACGCCGACGCCGCCATGTACCGGGCCAAGGACGAAGGGCGTAGTACCTACCGCTTCTATACGGAGGAGCTGACCACCAACGCGTTCGAACGGGTGCTGTTGGAAAGCAGTCTGCGGCAGGCGCTGC
>JBFZDU010000343.1:0-6320 GCA_041307205.1 Gammaproteobacteria bacterium
ACCACTCGGGTGTTCCTGCTTGGCGGCGCCCTGCTGTGGTTCGCTGCGGCCCTCTACGCCCGCGACACCTTGGCGGATGATCCGCAAGCCGGCCGTTTCCGCCTGTTCTTCCTGCTTGCCATGGCCGGCAACTTCCAGCTGATCCTGGCGCGTGACGCACTCGGCTTCTACCTGGGCTTCGCACTGATGGGGCTGGCCGCCTACGGACTGGTGGCGCACCGCCGCTCGGTCGGAGCGCGGCGCGCGGCGCGCGTCTACCTGATCTGGGCCGTGCTCGGCGAACTGCTGCTGTTCGTCGCCCTGGTGCTGATTGCGGCCGCCACGCCCGATCTGCGCTTCGATACCCTGCACCAGAGGACGCTGCCCGACGGCGTGCTGCTACTCTTGGTGCTGGGCTTCGGGATCAAGCTGGCGCTGCCGGGCCTGCACCTGTGGCTGCCGCTGGCCTACCCGGCCGCGCCGACCGCCGCTGCGGCGGTGCTGAGCGGCGCCATGATCAATGCCGGGGTCCTCGGTTGGCTGCAGTTCCTGCCCCTGGGCGCGGCGGGTTACGCCGGTTGGGGCGGCGCGCTGCTGGCCGTCGGCCTGGGCGCCGCCTTTTACGGCGTGTTGTTCGGCTTGCTGCAGCGCTCCGCCAAGACCGTCCTGGCCTACTCCAGCATGAGTCAGATGGGCCTGCTCACGGCCGCCTTCGGCCTGGCCCTGGCGGCCCCGGCGCAGGCGCCGGCCCTCCTCGGGGTGATCACGCTGTACGCCCTGCACCACGGACTCGCCAAAGGCGCCCTGTTCCTCGCGCTGGACGCGCACCACCGCTCGGGCAAGCCACTCTGGACCCTCGCCCTGCTGGTGGTATTGGCTGCCAGTCTCGCCGGCGCACCATTCACCAGCGGCGCCCTGGCGAAGGCCGCCTACAAGGACGCGCTGCCGCCCGACTGGAGTTGGGTAATGGGCGTGCTGGCCGCCAGTACCCTGGCGACCACCCTGCTGATGGTCCGCTTCCTGCGGTTGGCGCGGCAGGGGCCGGCCCGCTCCCGCCTGTCCCTGGCCGGCACCGCGGCCATGTTGCTGCCGGCAGGTACCGGGCTGATGCTGCCCTGGATGCAGGCGGGCGGGGTCGGGCCGCTGGTCGATCCGGCGGCCGCCTGGCCCATCGCCGCCGGTCTGGGCATCGGCGCGGCGTTGCTCTGGCGACCGCTCGTGCCCCTGCGGCGCGCTGTCGGCAGTGTGCCACCCGGCGATCTGCCGGCGCTGCTCTGGGGGGTACTGCGGCGCCGCCTGCCGCGCCGTCCGACTGAACTACCGGGGCACCTGCCCTCGCTCGGGTCGCAAGCGGTGGCGGATTGGCCGACGCGTTACGAGGCGCGGCTGCGCACCTGGCCGGTCGCGGGCCTAGTGTGGCTGACCGTGCTGCTCGGTCTCACCCTAACGGCCCTGTCTGGTGCAGGCGGTTGACTGCAGGCGGGTGGCCAGGTGCAAGCGCTTCACGCACATTGAAGTCGTCCGCACCCGGCTGGAGAAGGGCATCTATGCCTCGCCCGCTCCTCAGGCCGCTGCCTGCCGCTGCTTGCCGTTGCGCCGGCCCCCGGCGAGGATCTCATACACCTCGGCCAGCGCCTCGTCGCCACCGACGTTGCCGGGGAAGATCACCACCGGCAGCCCGGGGTAGCGCGGGTGATCGTCGGGACAGCGCACCACCGAGCAGCCGGGCCGCACCTGGCCCAGCACGCGCGCCGTGCGCAGTGCCAGGCCCTGGCTCAGGGTGTCGTTGGACGTGATGCCACCCTTGCTGATCAGAAAGCCGGTGTCCTCGGGCAGGCTGCGTACCAGGTCCATCAGAAAACCCGACACCTGCTCGCCGAAAGCCAGCCGCGCCTGCTTGCTGCGGAAACGGCGTTCGCCTCGGCTGGTGTAGAGCACTGCCGTGCGATTCCCCGTCTGCGCCGCCTGCAGCTGCGCCGCGAGGTCCTGCCGCAGCCCGTCCGCATCCTGCTGCATGCGGTCGAGGTCGATGTGCACGGGCTGCACCGGCGCATGGTCGATCAGGTACTGCAGCTGGCGGCTCGACTTGTCGACGTGCGAGCCGACCAGGATCACGCCGGGCCGCCCAGCGCGCACGTACTGCGACATGTCGGCGGGCGCCACCGGCTGCGGCGGCAGTGCCGCGAACGAGGTCAACAGGCTGGCCGCGCTGCGGAACAGAAAGCGTTTGCCCTCAGCCGCCACCGCCAGCACCTGGCGGCAGAAACTATCGAGATCCGACTGTTGCTCGGCGTCCACGACGCCGCAGACGTTTCCTTGGAGTTCCCGCAGCCGCTCGCGGAGGTCGCCGCGCACATGGTCGAGACCGAAGCGCTCGACCGCATCGGCGAAGATCCGTCCGCCGGTCTTCTCCTCCACGTAGGCCGGCAGGAAGGCATTGCGGAAGCCGAACACCGAGTCCTTGGCGAACTCGGTCTGGTTGACCGGCACCGGCTCGCCGTCCACCACCAGGTAATGCGTGGCCTCGCGCGTGATGCGTCCGCCCTCGAAGAAGGCGGGCACCAGAAAGTGCGCGTCGAACGGTCCCAGGACGTCGGCGATGACGTCGGTCTCGATCGGGTAGTGGCCCCGCAGCGTGGAGTCCGAGCGACTCACGATCACCGGGTTGACCGGCCGCCCGGCCGCCGCCAGCCGGTGCAGCGCACTGCCCAGGTTGACGCAGATCTCGCGCGTCACGGCCGCCGCGCGTTGGGCGTCCATGCCCCGGGTGTTGCTTAGGACGAAAAACAAGGGTGCCTCGTCCTGCAGGGCAGCGACCAGGGTCTCCGGATCCCAACGGGTCAGCAACAGGCAGCTGTGCACGGTCTGTGAGCCGGTCGGGTCGTCATCGATCACGATGATCTTGGTACGCAGGGTTTCGCTCATTTCCGCCACCTCGTTCAAGCGCCGCCGAGCAGCTCGCTGGCGCGCTTCGCCAGGGCCTCGGCGGTGATGCCGTTGAAGGCCATGATCTCAGCCGGGCTGGCGGTGGTCTCGCCGCGTTGCCAGCCGAACAGGTCGCGCGCCGCGGCGCGGCTGCGCAACATGACCGGTTCCAGGGCGATGGTGCCGCCGCCGCTGACGCCGATGATGGTGTCGCCGTCGAACAGTGCGGCGAACTCGGCATCGCCCAGGAACTGCCCGTCGGGCTCGGACGCATGGCCCCAGGCGACATCGCCCGGGCGATACAGCCGACGCGGGTTGGCGACGCAGACGATGCGCACCCGGTAACCGGCCGCCTCCAGACGCTCTTTGGCCTCGAACACCGGCAGGAAAATCATGTCGCCGGTGACGGCGAACACCACTGTCCCCCGCTCACCCTGCGTCGACTCGTACAGCTGAATCGCGCCCTGGTCGATCGCGGCCGCGGCCTGCTCTGGCGTGGTGTACACCGGTAGTGCCGACTTGGACGCAACGATGCTGATGCACTTGTTGGACTGCCCGACCGCCCAGCCGTAAGCCGCCTGAATCATGTTGGCGTCGGCCGGGTAGAGCAGATAGACGTTGCCGTTGCGGATCTGCCCGCCGATATAGTTTTCGATCTCGGGGCGCTGATGGGTCCAGCCGTTGCGACCCTGTTCCAAGGCGCCGGCGGTGAACATGGACACCACGGCCGGGGTCTTGCGCCGCAGCTCGGCCATGGCCTGGCCGACGGTCTGCACGATCGGCCAACCGTTGATGGCGAAGCTTTCGTACGACAACCACAAAGAGCGGCCGCCGAATAGCGCCAGGCCCGCCGCGAAGCCGGCACAGGCATCCTCGTTGAGCGGCTCGTACACCTGACCGGTCGGCGCCTGGTTGTACAGCGCGTCCGCGGTCGGGTGGCGGATCTTGAGTGCGTCGTTGATGGCCTTCATGTTCGATGCTTCGTTGCCGTCGGCATTGGTCACCACGAACTGCGGATCGCGCCGACCCAGCTCCGCCACCATCTGCGCCATGGCCGAAGCCGGCACCGCTTTCTCGCCCGGTTGATAGTCCGTCATGGGCAGCTGACCGATGTTGCTGGGGATACGCTCGAACTCGGTCACCACGGTCTTGCCGGCTGGGCCGCCGCCGGCGCGCCGCATGTTGGTCCGCACCAGCGCCCAGGCTGCGGGCGAGAGGGCGCCGCGCTGCAAAGCGGCCGCGATGTTGTCCTTCGCCGGGGTGTCGCCGGGGTACAGGTTGTGCGACTTGGCACCCTGGGCGTGCACGCCGGCACCCTTGAGCTGCTTGACGATCAGCACCGTCAGGGTGCCGCCCATGGCCGAATCCGCAGCATCCTTGGCCGCTGCCAGCACGGCGCGACTGAAGCGCATGCGCGCACTCGGGCTGAACCTGGTGCTATCGACATAGGCGCCGGACTGGCCGGCATCGTCGTAGTCCTTGGCGTCGACCAGGATCACGCGCGCGAAGTCGTGCGCCCGCCAGTAGGCGATCATCTGTTCGTTGCTCATCAAGGACACCATCGAGTGGTGTTCCTGGCTGTAACCGTTCCACACCAACACCGGCAGGAAGTTCGTCACCTCCGGGTAGCTGGTGTGGAAGTGCTTCATGGCCGAGAGGATGTATGGCTCGCCCAGACCGCCGTCGCCGATGGTGCAGGGAAACAGCTTGTCGCGGTGCAAGTAGGCGCCTGCCATGGCGAAATGCTGGCCCTGGCCGAGCGGGCCGGCCGGCGCCAGCAGTCCGGGGATGGCGCCGGAGAGGTGACCGAGCAGCCCGCCGCGTTCCCGGAAGCGCGCCTGCAGGTCGTTCATATCCCTGATTCCCATCGCCTCCAAAGAGCCGTCGAGAAACATGGCACTGTAGAACCCGGGGGCGTGGTGACCGACCTCGGTGACTATGTTGGTGTGACCCAGCATCACCAGGGCGGCATAGGCATCGGCCGAGCTGGCAAAACCGCCGGGGTGGCCGGACTCCTTGGATGCGCACAACTGCAGAGTGGTGTAGCGCAACGCATCCGCCAGCAACTGGGTCTGATACACCTCGGCGTCGCCCAGGGCCGCGATGCCATGGCTGTCGGGCTGAACCACGGGCGCCGCGCCCAGTTGCGCGAACTGCGCCGCCGGTTTGCTGAAGTGCAGGATCCCGGTGCAGAAATCGGGAATATCGCGAAACAGTTCGTTTGCGGCGGTGCTCATGGTCTGGCTCCTCAGTAAGATTCGGGACCGGCACGGGCCGGTGTTGGAGTCAAAGCTAGAGGTAAGCGAAAAATTTCGCAATGCAGTAGTGCTTTCACAATGCGGAATATGACTCCAACGACCCCGGTAATTCAATTTAACCTTATGATACTTCGACGTTTTTATAGATTTTCCAGCCGCCCCGACGGCGTTTTCATAATCCGGTAAATAGACCTAGAATGCTGGTAATTCGGCTGGATAGCCGCGTAAAGTGCCAGTTGCTTGCCCATTACGATTTACAAAGGCAGTTCTCACAATATGAAAGACGCCGCCGACAACAACCGCATTCAGGTCATCGACCGCGCCGCGGGCCTGCTCGACGCCATCGCCCGCTATTCTGAACCGGTGAGCCTGAAGGTCCTGAGCGCGGAGACCGGGCTGCACGCCTCCACCGCCCACCGCATCCTGGCTTCGCTGATCGACAACCGCTTCGTCGAGAAGGATGCCGGCGGGCGGTACCGGCTGGGGCTGCGCCTGCTGCAACTGGGGGTGCGCCTGCACAGCAACATCGACCTGCGCTCGGTGGCTCGACCGGTGATGGAAGCACTGCGCGATCGACTGGGCGAATCGGTCAACCTGACCATTCGCGAAGGCGACGAGGTGGTGTACATCGACAAGGTGACGCCCAACCGCATGATGCACGTGCAGCAGCTGGTCGGCAGCCGCGCCCCACTGCATGTGACCGCGGTCGGTAAGCTGATGCTCGGTGCCGCCGGCTTGGAGGCGATCCGCGGCTATGCGCAGCGCACCAACCTGCCGGCTTACACGCGCAACACCATCACCAGCCTGCCCCGCTTGCTGGAGGAATGCACCAGCGCGGTCGCACAGGGTTATGCGCTGGACGACGAAGAGGCCGAGATCGACGTGGGCTGTATCGGGGTGTTGCTGTACGACGGCACCGGCAACGTGGCCGCCGGGCTGTCGGTATCGGCACCGATCGAGCGCCGCCGCAAGGCCTGGGTGGCGGACGTCCTGCAGGCCGGCCGCACCATCTCGGCGCAGCTGGGTCACCAAGCGGCGGCCTGACGACCGCCACAGCGCCCCGTTCAGCCCATGCGCAACGGGGCGAACAGCAATTCGGTGACGAGCTCCGCCTCACCGCAGGCCTGGTAATAGACCCCGGTCAACTGCTCCGGGGTA
>JBFZDU010000344.1:0-11353 GCA_041307205.1 Gammaproteobacteria bacterium
CGCCGTTGCCAACCAAGCTTCCGCCTCTGGTGTTGTTTTTTTGAGGCCGATCAATATTACCAGCAAGTACGCGACTTCGACAGATGCTTGTGCCGGTTTAGGCGGCGTGCTCCTGGTGCAGATCGAACGCTTCATGCAACGTGCGCACGCCTAGTTCCAGATATTTTTCATCGACCACAACCGAGATCTTGATCTCGGAGGTCGAAATCATCTGGATGTTGATGCCTTCTTTGGCCAGGGCGCCGAACATGCGACTGGCAATCCCCGCATGGGAGCGCATACCCACGCCGACCAGGGAAATCTTGACGATGTTGGTCTTGCCCACTACCTCGCGGGCCCCAAGTTCCCGCGCGGTCTGCTGCAGGATTTGCAGCGCGCGATCGTACTCGTTGCGGTGCACGGTGAAGGTAAAGTCGGTCGTGCCGTCCTGGGCGATGTTCTGGACGATCATGTCGACTTCGATATTGGCCTCGCCCACCGGGCCGAGAATCCTGTATGCCGCACCGGGCTGGTCAGGGACGCCGCGGACGGTCAGCTTGGCCTCGTCGCGGTTGAACGCGATGCCGGCGATTTTTACCGATTCCACGCCTACTTCCTCCAGTGTGATCAGGGTGCCCTCGCCGTCCTCCTCGAAGCTGGACAGGACGCGCAGGGGCACATTGTATTTTCCGGCGAACTCCACCGAGCGGATCTGCAACACCTTGGAGCCCAGACTCGCCATCTCCAGCATCTCTTCGAAAGTGATGCGATCCAGCTTGCGGGCGCGCGGCTCGATGCGCGGATCTGTGGTGTAGACACCGTTCACGTCGGTGTAGATCTGACACTCGTCCGCCTTGAGGGCGGCAGCCATGGCAACGGCCGTGGTATCCGAGCCGCCGCGCCCCAGGGTCGTGATATTGCCCTGCTCGTCGACCCCCTGAAACCCGGCCACCACGACCACCCGGCCGGCCTTGAGATCGGCGCACACCCGCTCGTGGTCGATGTCGGTGATGCGCGCCTTGCTGTGCGCGCTGTCGGTGCGGATATGCACCTGGCCGCCGGTATAGGAACGGGCATCGCAGCCGATCTTGTGTAACGCAATACACAATAGCGCTATGGTCACCTGTTCGCCGGTGGAGACCAGTACGTCCATTTCCCGTGGACTGGGATCTTCGGCGATGGCCTGCGCCAGTGCGATCAGGCGATTGGTCTCACCCGACATGGCCGAAACGACCACCACCACCTGGTTGCCGCGATCGCGCCAATTCTTGACCTTCTGGGCGACATTCTCGATCCGCTCGGTCGTGCCGACCGAGGTGCCGCCGTACTTCTGGACTATCAGCGCCATACCGCCCGAGATCCGGAACCAAGAAACGAAGCGCGGTATTTAACACCAAACAGCGCGGCTTTTATAGCGCCACCAAGGTTCCAGTGGATGGCGGCGAACGGTTGCTCGGGGTAACTGCCGAACTCCGCGCACCATGCGCGCTGCGCCTTATGCCACGTCAAGACTGCGGCGACTGAGTAACTGGTTCGGCAAGACGGCAAAGGCCGACCCTACAGGTAGCGATCCGGCCCCGCGTCAAGCCAGGCGCTCGCGCACCCAGGGCTCGACCGCGGCCAAGGCCGCCGGCAGGGCGGAGGGATCGGAGCCGCCGGCCTGCGCCATGTCGGGACGGCCACCGCCCTTGCCGCCCACCAGCGCCGCGACCACCTTCACCAGGTCGCCCGCCTTCACCCGGGCGGTCCGGTCGGCGGTGACCCCGGCCACCAGGCTGACCTTGTCGCCCTCGACCGCCGCCAGCAGGATCACCGCCGAGCCGAGCTTGTTCTTGAGCTGATCCAGGGTGTCACGCAGCCCCTTGGCGTCGGCACCGTCGAGGCGTGCCGCCAGCACCTTGGTGCCGGCGATATCGACGGCCTGTTCGGCCAGGTCGGAGCCTGCAGCCGAGGCCAGCTTGGCCTTGAGTTGCTCCAGCTCTTTTTCGAGCCTCTTGGCGCGTTCGAGCAACTTGCCGACCTTGTCATCGACGTCCTCGCGGCCGGTATTGAGCAGGCTCGCGATGCGCTGCAGCCGCTGCTCTTCCGCCGCGATCCAGGCCAGGGCGTTCTCACCGGTGACCGCCTCGATCCGGCGCACGCCCGAGGCGATGCCCTGCTCGGCGACGACCTTGAACAGGCCGATATCGCCGGTGGCGCGCACGTGGGTGCCGCCGCATAGCTCGACCGAAAAGTCGCTCATGCGCAGCACCCGCACCTGTTCGTCGTATTTCTCGCCGAACAACGCCATAGCGCCGGAGGCCTTGGCGTCGTCCAGTGCCATCAGCCGGGTTTCGACCAGGTGGTTGCGGCGGATGTGCGCGTTGACCAGGCGCTCGATCGCCGCGACCTCTTCCGGTTCGACCGGCGCAAAGTGCGCAAAGTCGAAGCGCAGGCGTTCGGCATCAACCAGCGAGCCCTTCTGCTGCACGTGCTCGCCCAACACCTTGCGCAATGCGGCATGCAACAGATGGGTCGCCGAGTGGTTGAGCGCGATCGCCTGCCGCTTGGCGCGGTCGACTTCCGCCAGCACGGTGTCGCCGACCCGCAGCACCCCCTGGGCGACGCGGCCGATATGCCGGAACACCTTGCCGCCCTGCTTGCGCGTGTCCTGCACCGCAAAGGCCGCATCGCCACCCACCACCAGGCGCCCCGTGTCACCCACCTGGCCGCCCGACTCGGCATAGAAAGGCGTGTGGTCGAGTACCACCAGGCCGTCCTCATCGGCGGTGAGCAGGTCGGTCGAACGGCCGTCCTTGAACAGGGCGACGACCGTGGCCTCGTCCGCCACCCGCTCGTAGCCGGTGAAATCGGTCTGGCCTTCCAATTGCACCTGCACGCCTTGGCCGACGCCGAACTGGCTGGCGGCGCGCGCCCGTTCGCGCTGCGCTGCCATGGCACGCTCGAAGCCTGCGGTATCCAGGGTGAGCTGGCGCTCGCGGGCAATATCTGCGGTGAGGTCGATGGGAAAGCCATAGGTGTCGTACAGCTTGAACACCAGATCGCCGGGGATCTCCGCGCCGGCCAGGCCGGCGATGGCCTCATCCAGGATCCCCATACCCTGCTCGATGGTCTCGGCGAACCGCTCCTCCTCCTGCCGCAGCACGCGCTTGACCTGTTCCTTGTTCCTGGTCAGATCCGGGTAGGCCGCGCCCATCTGGGCGTCCAGGGCATCCACCAGGGTGTAAAAAAACGGCTGCGTCTGCCCGAGCTGGTAGCCATGCCGAATGGCGCGGCGGATGATCCGGCGCAACACGTAGCCGCGTCCCTCGTTCCCCGGAATCACCCCATCGGCCACCAGGAAGGCGGCGGAGCGGATATGGTCCGCGATGACCCGCAGCGACTTGCTGCTCAGGTCGGCGATACCTGTGGCCGCGGCCGCGGCCATGATCAGGGCCTGGAACAAGTCGATCTCGTAATTCGAATGCACCCCCTGCAATACCGCCGCGAGGCGCTCCAGGCCCATGCCGGTATCTACCGAGGGCCGCGGCAATGGGGTCAGCCGCCCCTGTGCGTCCCGGTTGTACTGCATGAAGACCAGATTCCAGATCTCGATATACCGGTCGCCGTCTTCCTCCGGGGTCCCCGGCGGTCCGCCCGCGATCCCGGGGCCATGATCGTAGAAAATCTCCGAACAGGGACCACAGGGACCGGTGTCGCCCATCGACCAGAAGTTGTCGCTCTCGTATTTCCTGCCGCCCGGCTTGTCCCCGATCCGGCTGAACCGCGCCGGGTCGACGCCGATCTCCTTGAGCCAGATCTCGGCCGCCTCGTCGTCCTCCGCGTACACCGTGACCCACAAGCGCGCCGCCGGCAGGCGCAGCTCGATCGTCAGGAACTCCCAGGCATACTCGATCGCCTCGCGCTTGAAGTAGTCGCCGAAGCTGAAATTGCCAAGCATCTCGAAGAAGGTGTGATGTCGGGCCGTGTAGCCGACGTTCTCCAGATCATTGTGCTTGCCGCCGGCGCGCACACAGCGCTGGGCGCTCGCCGCCCGCAGGTAGGGACGCTTGTCGCGGCCCAGGAACACGTCCTTGAATTGCACCATGCCGGCGTTGGTGAACAGCAGCGTCGGGTCGTCGGCCGGGACTAGGGGGCTGGAATCCACCACCCTGTGGTCACGATCGGCAAAATAATCGAGAAAGGCCTTGCGGATATCTGCGGTGGTTTTCATGGACTTGCGTGCAGCACTGGCGAAGTGCCGATGGTATGCGGGATGGGGTCCGCCTGTCACTGGCCGCGGTCAGTACAACCGCCGCAAGGCCACGGCGCCGGACCGATCCCGAGACGCCCGCCTGGCCGCTCAATCGAACAGGAAGCGGCGAATCAGATCGGGCGGAAAACCGCGGTATTCGAGAAACCGGGCACGCCTGGCCAGCTCGCGCCGGTCCGTCGGCCGGGCAGTGCCGAACCGCGCCGCGGCCACTGCCGCCAACTGGGTCGGCCAGGACGCATCGCTGTCATCCAGCCAAGCCTCGATCAGTTCCAGGGCAATGCCACGCTCGCGCAGCTCGGCGGTGATGCGCCGGGGGCCGTACCCGCCGGCGCGGCGCTGGGCGACATAGTGCTCGGTATAACGGTCGTCCGACTGCAGGTGTTGCCGCGCCAGCTCGTCCAGGGTCAATTCGACAAAGTCCGTCGAATAGCCCTTGCGTAGCAGCCTGAGGCGCAGCTCGGCACGACTGAACTCACGCCCGGCGAGCAGGCGCAGGGCCGCCTGCTCGATGGCATGACAGGGGTCGTCGCTCAGATCTCGGCCTCCACCACGGCGGTTTCGTCGTCGGCCGCATCCAGCGGCAGCACGGTGGCACGGATCTGGGCCTCGATGGTGGCAGCGACATCCGGGTTGTCGCGCAGGAACTGGCGCACGTTCTCCTTGCCCTGACCGATACGGTCCTTGCCGTAGCTGTACCAGGCACCGGACTTCTCGATGATGCCCTGACGCACCCCCAGCTCGATGATCTCGCCGTGACGCGATACGCCCTCGCCGTACAGGATCTCGAACTGCGCCTGCTTGAAGGGCGGCGCCACCTTGTTCTTGACTACCTTGACCTTGGTCTCGTTGCCTATGACCTCGTCGCCCCGCTTGATCGAGCCGGTGCGGCGGATATCGAGCCGTACCGAGGCGTAGAACTTGAGCGCGTTGCCACCGGTGGTGGTCTCCGGGTTGCCGAACATCACGCCGATCTTCATCCGGATCTGGTTGATGAAGACCACGATGCAGTTGGAGCGCTTGATGTTGGCGGTGAGCTTGCGCAGCGCCTGCGACATCAGCCGCGCCTGCAGACCCATGTGCGAATCGCCCATGTCTCCCTCGATCTCGGCCTTGGGCGTGAGCGCCGCGACCGAGTCGACCACCACCACGTCCACGGCGCCCGAGCGCACCAGCATGTCGGTGATCTCCAGGGCCTGTTCGCCGGTATCGGGCTGCGACAGCAGCAGTTCGTCGATATTGACCCCGAGCTTCTGCGCGTACACCGGGTCGAGCGCGTGTTCGGCATCGATGAAAGCACAGGTGCCGCCGAGCTTCTGTGCCTCGGCCACCACGTGCAGGGTCAGGGTGGTCTTGCCCGAGGACTCGGGTCCATAGATCTCGACCACCCGGCCGCGCGGCAAGCCGCCGACGCCCAGGGCGACGTCCAGCCCCAGCGAGCCGGTCGAGATCACTTCGATGTTACGCACGGCGGTGCCATCGCCCATGCGCATCACCGAGCCTTTGCCAAACTGCTTTTCGATCTGGCTCAGTGCGGCGGCCAGGGCCTTCTTGCGGTTGTCGTCCATGGGTCTCCCCCGAAACCTGTGGTCTGTGGATGCGCAGAGTGTAGTTCGTTCTCTGTTGGTTTTCTACCCCTGCGGCACCAGGGGCCAACGCCGCAGGATTCTATACCGTGGCGGCGCGGCGCCGGACAGCGACTCGGCCAGGGCGAAGCTCACGACCGGCCAGGCGATGGGCGCGGGCAAGGCCTCGGCCGGGGCGGCCCTGGCGTGGCGCGCCAGGGTCAGGTGCGGGCGATACGGCCGCGCCTCCGGCGCATAGCCGATCGGCGCCAGTTGCGCCCCCAGGCGCGTGACCAGGGCGGTCAGGGCGGTTGGGATCTCGATCGGGGCACACCAGGCGATGCGTGGGCGCGGCCAGTAACCGGTGCAGGCAAGCTGCAGTTCGAAGGGCGCGCCTTCCACCCCGTCCGCCGCGGCCAGCACGGCGGGGCGCCGGGCCACAGGTACGGTGCCGAGGAACTGCAGGGTCAGGTGCAGGTCCTCGGGGTGCACCCGCTGCCCGCCGGGGATATCCAGGGCGTCCGCCAGCGCCACGAGCCGCTGCCGGGCCGCCGCATCCGGCCACAGGCCGAAGAACAGTCGTTGCAGATCGCCCTCAGCCAAGGCGCTCGATCAGCCCCTGCAGGCCCCGCGCCGCGGCCTGGCGTCGAATCGCATCGCGGTCGCCGGCGAACAGCCGGCGTTCGGCCGTCACTGCCGCGCCACGCACCGCCCAGGCCAGCCAGACCGTGCCCACTGGCTTGTCGGGCGTCCCGCCGCCCGGCCCGGCAATGCCGCTCACCGCCACGCTGACAGCGGCGTTGCTGCGGGCCAGCGCCCCGGCGGCCATCTCGCGTACCGTGGCCTCGCTGACCGCGCCATGCGCGTCCAGGGTTGCGGCCCCCACCCCGAGCAGGTCCTGCTTGGCCTGGTTGCTGTAAGTGACGAAGCCGCGCTCGAACCAGCCGCTGGAGCCTGGTATGTCGGTGATCAGCTTGGCGATCCAGCCGCCGGTACAGGATTCGGCCGTGGCTGCGCTCAGCCCGGCCGCCCCCAGCCTTGCGCCGAGGGTCCACGCCAACGCTTGCAGATCGTCTTGCATGACCCCGACCATAGGCCAGCCCGGCCCGGACGGGAAGACCCGGCAGCAACTTTGAGCCCCGACCCGGCCATTCGCTACACTCTGCGCCGTCCCCGCCGCCGGCCCCGACCCATGACCGACCAGCAGATGCTGCTCGAACGCAACCCCTCGCCCGCCAAACTGGATGTGCTGGGCGTGTATGACTGGCCCATCTGGCGCAAGGCGGCC
This sequence comes from Gammaproteobacteria bacterium, assembly GCA_041307205.1. Classification (GTDB taxonomy): domain Bacteria; phylum Pseudomonadota; class Gammaproteobacteria; order Chromatiales; family Chromatiaceae; genus JARRQB01. The sequence continues at coordinate 7,085 of JBFZDU010000344.1, forward strand.
TCGACCTTCCCCTGGAGCTACAGCCAGCAGGAAACCTGCTACGTGCTGCGCGGACGCTTCATCGTCACCCCGGACGACGGCACGCCCCAGGAATTCAAACGCGGCGACCTGATCACCTTCCCGGCGGGCCTGAGCTGCACCTGGGAGATCCTCGAAGACGTCGAAAAACATTACGACTTCGGCTGAGGCAGCAGCGACCCGCCACCAGCTTCCAGCCGCGCAGCCATGCCCAACGACCAGCAACTCGCCCAGCACACCCCCATGATGCAGCAGTACCTGCGCATCAAGGCGGCGTACCCGCACATGCTGCTGTTCTATCGCATGGGCGACTTCTACGAGTTGTTCCACGACGACGCCGAACGCGCGGCGCGGCTGTTGGACATCACCCTGACCAAACGCGGCCAGTCGGGCGGGCAGGCGATCCGCATGGCCGGCGTGCCCTACCATGCCGCCGAGGGCTACCTGGCGAAACTGGTCAAGCTGGGCGAGTCGGTGGCGATCTGCGAACAGATCGGCGACCCGGCCACCAGCAAGGGACCGGTGGAGCGGCAGGTGACGCGCGTGGTCACTCCCGGCACGGTCACCGACGAGGCGCTGCTGGACGAGCGCCTCGACAACCTGCTCGCGGCCCTGTGGGAGCGGTCCGGCCGCTTTGGCCTGGCGACGCTGGACCTGGCGGCCGGCCGCTTCGCCGTGCAGCAGCTCGACGGCAACGCGGCCCTGGCCGGCGAACTGGAACGCCTCAAGCCGGCCGAGCTGCTGCTGGCCGAGGATTACCAGCCACCGGTGCCGACCCGGGGCGGCATCACCCGCCGCCCGGCCTGGCACTTCGACCTGGACAGCGCCACACGGCTGCTGACGACGCAGTTCGGTACGCGCGACCTGGGTGGTTTCGGCTGCGCCGACCTACCGCTGGCAATCACCGCCGCCGGTTGCCTGCTGCAGTACGTCGGCGAGACCCAGCGCAGCGCCCTGCCCCATCTCACCGGGCTGAGCGTGGAGCGCCGCGATCAGGCCATCCTCATCGACGCCGCCACCCGCCGCAACCTGGAGCTGGACCAGTCCGCCTCGGGCCAACAGCGCCACACCCTGGTCGGGCTGCTGGACCGCAGCGCGACCAGCATGGGCAGCCGGCTGCTGCGGCGTTGGATCAACCGGCCGCTGCGCGACCGCGACGCGGTGCGGCGCCGCCACGACGCGATCGAGGTGCTGCTGGCCGCGCGCGCCAGCCCCACCCTGGCCGAGATCCTCGCCGGGGTGGGCGACATCGAGCGCATCCTGGCCCGCATCGCGCTCAAAACCGCCCGGCCACGCGACCTTGCGGTGCTGCGTGACTCGCTCGCCCAACTGCCGGCGCTGCAGCAGGTGCTGGCCGCGCTCGACTCGCCGCTGCTGGCCGAAGTGGCCCGCGGCATGGGCAGCCACCCTCAGGTGCAGGCCCTGCTGGCACGCGCCGTGGTCGAGCACCCGCCGCTGGTGCTGCGCGACGGCGGCGTCCTGGCCCGGGGCTACGACGCCGAGCTCGACCAACTGCGCGACCTGTCGCAGAACGCCGACCAGTTCCTGCTCGACCTCGAGCAACGCGAGCGCGGCCGCAGCGGCATCGACACCCTCAAGGTCAGCTACAACCGGGTCCACGGCTATTACATCGAGGTCAGCCGAAGCCGCGCCGACCGGGTGCCGGATGACTATGTGCGCCGCCAGACCCTCAAGGGCGCCGAGCGCTTCATCACGCCAGAGTTGAAGAAATTCGAAGACCAGGTGCTGTCGGCGCGCGAACGCGCCCTGGCCCGCGAGAAGGCCTTGTACGACGAACTGCTGGACGCCCTGCAGCCCGAGATCGCGGCGTTGCAGCAATGTGCCGCTGCGGTCGCGGCGCTCGACGTGCTGGGCAACCTGGCCGCGCGCGCCCAGGCGCTGGATCTGGTGCGCCCGACCCTGGACGAGCGCCCGGGGCTGCAGATCACGGCCGGCCGGCACCCGGTGGTCGAGCAGGTGAGCGACCAGCCGTTCGTCGCCAACGACCTGGCACTGGACGAAAGGCGGCGCATGCTGGTGATCACCGGCCCCAACATGGGCGGCAAGTCGACCTACATGCGCCAGGCCGCCCTGATCGTGCTGCTGGCCTACGCCGGCAGCTTCGTGCCGGCGCGCCGGGCGGAGCTGGGGCCGGTCGACCGCATCTTCTCGCGCATCGGCGCCTCGGACGATCTCGCCGGCGGCCGCTCCACCTTCATGGTGGAGATGGAGGAGACCGCCAACATCCTGCACAACGCCACCGCCGAGTCGCTGGTGCTGATGGACGAGATCGGGCGCGGCACCAGCACCTTCGACGGCCTGTCGCTGGCCTGGGCCTGCGCGGTGGAACTGGCCACCCGCATCCGCGCCTATACCCTGTTCGCCACCCACTACTTCGAGCTCACCACCCTGCCCGACGAACACTCGGGCATCGCCAACGTGCACCTGGAGGCAGTGGAGCACGGCGAAGGCATAGTGTTCCTGCACGCGGTGAAGGAAGGGCCTGCCAACCAGAGTTATGGGCTGCAGGTGGCGGCCCTGGCCGGGGTGCCGCGCAAGGTGATCGAGCGGGCACGGCTGCGCCTGCGCGAACTGGAGGAGGATGCCCGCCGCCACGCCGACCGCGAGCAGACCCAGCTGCCGCTGTTCGCCGAACCCGTGGTCGCACCCCCAGACCCGCTGCGGGAACGCCTGCGCGCCCTCGACCCGGACGCCCTGTCGGCACGCGAGGCGCTGCAGCTGCTGTACGAATTAACCTCCCAGTCGGAGTGAGCGGCAGGTCACAAACGCCGCACCCACCGCGAAGCAACTGTCGCCCCTTGCCGTAATCTAACCGGTAGGCAGTCAGGCGAAACGCCGCCCCAGGGCGTGCCCCAGCGGGTCGCCATGCCCGTGCCCCTCGCCCCCACCTCCCCGGGGGGGGCGAGGGGCACGCCACCCGGCGGCGCCGTGTTTGACCGGACCCGCGACCAGCTATTCGGGGAAAGGGCGGCGAGCCTCGCCGCCGGGAGTCCAGGGCCGATCATGAGCCGCCTGATTACATGGATACGCGACTGGCCAGCGAGCCGGCTGGTGCTGGCGGGCACGGCAACCACCCTGCTGCTGTCGCTGTGCATCGCCGTACCCTTGATGTACCTGCTGGGGGCGCCATTCAGCGACGCCTATCTGAGCATCCTGGTCGCCACCGCCGTGGCGGTCAGCACCTTGGTGCTGCTGGTGTGGGTGGCCATACTGCGCGACCACCGCCGCACCAACACCGACATCTCGGCCAAGAACCGCGCCCTGGCGGAAACCCTGTCGATCAACGAGGCCATCCTCAACACCACCTCCGACGCCATCCTGGTGGTCGACCGCGCGGACCGCCCGGTGGTGTTCAACCAGCGCTTCGTCGAGCTGTGGAAGATTCCGGCCGCACTGGCCGAGCGGGCCCGCCGCGAGGAAGCCTTCCGCACCGCCGAGTTCCGCGCCGCCGTGCTGCACATGGTGGTCGACCCCGAGTCTTTCCTGAACAGCACCGAGGCCCTGTACAGCGAACCCGAGGCCACGGTGCGCGATACGCTCTTCCTGCGCGACGGTCGCCGCTTGCTGCGCTATTCCAGCGCCCAGCGGGTCGGGGGCGAGATCATCGGCCGTATCTGGACCTTCCACGACGTCACCGAACTGCATCAGGAGAAGGAGCGGCTGGAGGTCTTCCGCCAGCTCATCGACGGCTCGCACGACGCACTGCTGATCGTGGACCCCATCACCTCCGAGATCCTCGACTGCAACGCCCGAGCCGCCGAGTTGCAGGGCTATTCGCGGCGCGATTTCCTGACCTGCAGGCTGATCGATATCAACGCCGGCATCCGTGACATCGCCGCCTGGCGCCGCGCCGTGCGCCAGATGGAGGACGAAGGCATGATGATGCGCATCGTCGATCACATCCGGGCCGACGGGAGTGTCTTCCCCCTGGAGATCACGGCGCGCACCGTCAACGCCGGCGGCCGCCAGTACGTGGTCGCCATCGAGCGCGACACCAGCGAACGCCACGCCATGGAAGTGGCGCTGGCGCGCGAGCGCGATTTCGCGCAGCTGTTGTTCAACACCCAGGACACGCTGTTGGCGGTGGCCGAGAACGACCAGCTGCAGTCCTGCAACCAGGCGATGAACCGGTTCCTGGGCATAGAGCCGCGGGACGAGGTCGAGGCCTACGGGCAACGGCTGTTCGCGCGCGTGGTCGAGGGACCCGGTTACCTCGACCGCATCGGCCTG
>JBFZDU010000345.1:0-8952 GCA_041307205.1 Gammaproteobacteria bacterium
GACGAGGCTTGGTTGCGCCACATCGATCACCAATGGACCCCCCAGGTGGCGCGCCGCGTGCTGGCCGCGCTGCCCGGCCTGGAACTGCAGCCGCGCCAGGAGCAGAGCCAGTTCAAAATCAGCTATTTCATTGATCCGCGTAAGGCCCCGCCGCTGGAGGAGATCACCAGCTTGCTGCACCAGGAGGAGCAGTCAGTGAACGTGATCCTGTCGTTCGGTCAGTTCCTCGACGTCATGCCGATGCGCGCCTCCAAGGGTCAGGCGTTGCGCTACTTCGCGGCGCGCTGGCACATCCCGCTCGAACACATCCTGGTGGCGGGCGGCTCGGGTGCCGACGAGGACATGATGCGCGGCAATACGCTGGCGGTGGTGGTCGCCAACCGCCACCACGAGGAACTGTCGCGGCTGGTGGACCTCGAAAGCATATATTTCGCGCACCAGCCGTATGCGCTCGGCATCCTGGAAGCGATCGACCACTATGACTTCTACGGCAGCTGTACGGTGCCGCACGACGACCGCGAAGTGGGTTGAACATGCTACGCCTGCTGTTATGCACCGACCTCGACCGGACGCTGTTGCCCAACGGCGCGCAGTCCGAATCGCCGCAGGCGCGCCGCCGCTTTGCCGCCTTGGTCGCGCATGAACCTGTGACCCTGGTCTATGTCACCGGCCGCCATCGCGCGCTGGTGGAGCGCGCCGTGGCCAGTTACGGCATCCCGCAGCCGGCCTTCGTCATCAGCGACGTGGGCACGCGCATCCACGATGTCCGCACCGGCGACTGGCAGCCCTGGCAGGCTTGGGAGCAGCGCATCGACGGCGACTGGGCCGGGCACGATCACCGGGCCCTGCAGTTGCTGCTTGGCGATCTGCCGGCGCTGCGGCTGCAGGAGCGCAGCAAGCAGAATCCCCACAAGCTGAGCTATTACGTGCCGCTGCAAGCCGACCGGCACGCGCTGTGCCAGGAGGTGGAGCAACGGTTGCGGGCCGCCGGGGTGCGTGCCGCCCTGGTGTGGAGCGTGGACGAGCCCAACGGCGTCGGCCTGCTCGACGTGCTGCCGGCGGGTGCCGGGAAACTCCAGGCCATCCGCTTCCTGCAGACCGAGCTGGGCTTCGCCGCGGACGAGGTGATCTTCGCCGGCGATTCGGGCAACGACCTGCCGGTGCTCGCGAGCGGGCTGCCGGCCGTGTTGGTGGCCAATGCCACGGACGGGGTGCGCGCCGAGGCCCTCGCCCTGGCGCGGGCCCAGGGCCACGCCGAGCAACTGTACCTGGCGCGCGGTGGCCTGGGGATGAACGGCAACTACAGCGCCGGCATCCTCGAGGGCGTGGCGCACTTCCACCCGGAGTTGTTCGCGCGTCTCGGTGGTCCCGACGACGGGCTGGGGGGCTGGCAGGATGCTGGCTGAGCAGCGCCGCCCGGTGATCTTCGGCGAGGTGCTGTTCGACCGGTTTCCCGACGGCAGCCTGGTGCTGGGCGGGGCGCCGTTCAACGTCGCCTGGCACCTGCAGGCTTTCGGCCAGGCACCGCTGTTGATCTCGCGCGTCGGTGACGACCCGTTGGGGCGGCAGGTGCGCGGCGCCATGCTCGACTGGGGCATGGACACGGCCGGCCTGCAGCTGGATTCGGCCCATGCCACCGGCACGGTCGAGGTGCGCTTCGATCACGGCGAACCCAGCTACGACATCGTCGCCGAACGTGCCTACGACTTCATCGAACCGGCCAAGTTGCCGCCCCTGCCCAAGAACGGCTTGCTCTACCACGGTTCGCTGGCGCTGCGCCACCCGGTGTCGCGGGCGGCCTGCGCGGCGCTGTGCACCAGTCTGTGGTCCAGCGTGTTCGTCGACCTCAATCTGCGTCCGCCCTGGGACGATCCCGGCCAATTGCACGCCCTGCTGCATGGCGCCCGCTGGGTCAAGCTCAACGAACACGAGCTTGCCGCGCTGGTGCCGGACGGCCGCGACCTGGCGGAGCGGGCCACGCGACTGCAGGCGCTGAGCGACATCGAAATGCTGGTCGTGACCCGTGGCGCCCAGGGCGCAGCGGTGCGCAGCGCCGGCGGCGAGTTCACGCAGGTTGCGCCGGCGGCGGCCGCTGCCGTGGTCGTGGACACGGTCGGCGCCGGTGACGCCTTCGCCAGCGTGTTCCTGTTGGGCCTGCTGCACGGCTGGCCGCTCGCCCAGACGCTCGCCCGGGCCCAGGAGTTCGCTGCTGCTATCGTCGGCGTCAGGGGCGCCACGGTGGCGGAGCGCGCCTTCTATGCCGCGTTCCGGGAGGCTTGGGGGATGGGGTGAGCCTGGAGCCGGGATATCTCGGGGAACTACGGGCCTTCCTGCGCGAGCACCGCAACCAGGCCCACCGGGTATGGCACCGGCTGCGTTCGCTGGGACGCCCCTTCCTGCTGCGCAGCGATCTGCAGGACCTGTTCGCGGCCCTGTGTGCAGAGGACGGTGCGGCGCTGGCCGACTCGCCCCTGGCCCGGATCGTCGCCTGGGCGCAAGAGGCGGCGCTGGACGATGCCTGCCTGTATCTCGCCCTGCGCACCCGCGTGGCGCGCTGGAGCTACCTGCGCATTCAGGTCGAGGGCATGGTGGCCGAGCCGATCGAGGTGGGTGAGTTCCTGCATTTCAAGGAACGCCTGGCGCGGCCTGCGCCGGCCGACGACTGGCGGCTGGTGGTGGACCTCGAACCCTTCGGTCGCGGTTTTCCGCGCTTGCAGGAGGCACGCTCCATCGGCCAGGGGGTGACCTTTCTCAACCGGCGGCTGTCGAGCGGCCTGTTCCAGGACCTGGGCGAGGGCGATCGGCACCTGTTCGACTTCCTGCGCCTGCACAGCTGGCGGGGGCAGCAGTTGATGCTCAGCGCCCAGGTGGAAGACGTGTCCGGCCTGCGCCGTGCCTTGCGCGCCGCCGACGAATTGCTGGCGCAACGCCCCGCTGCGGCCGAGTGGCCGACGCTGGCGGCCGGGCTGCGTGGCCTGGGGTTCGAGCCGGGCTGGGGGCGGACCGCGGCGCAGATGCGCGACACCATGGGTTTGCTGCTGGGCATCCTGGAGGCGCCGAACCCCGACGACTTCGAGGCCTTTCTCGCCCGCGTGCCGATGATCTTCTCGGTGGTGATCCTGTCGCCGCACGGCTGGTTCGGCCAGGCCAAGGTGCTGGGGCGGCCGGACACCGGCGGGCAGGTGGTCTACATCCTCGACCAGGTGCGGGCCCTTGAGCACGAGATGCGGCAGCGTATTGCCGATCACGGCCTCGACATCGAGCCGCAGATCCTGGTGGTGACCCGGCTGATCCCGGCGGCGGAGGGCACCACCAGCGACCAGCGGTTGGAGCCGATCGCGGGAACCGGCAATGCGCGCATCCTGCGCATGCCGTTCCGGGACCGCCATGGCGCCGTCGTGCCGCACTGGATCTCACGGTTCGAGCTCTGGCCCTACCTGGAGCGCTTCACCGCGGACGTGGAACGCGAGCTGCCGGCGGAGCTGGGTGGGCGGCCCGACCTGCTGGTGGGCAATTATTCCGACGGCAACCTGGTCGCCACCCTGTTGGCGCAGCGTCTGCGAGTCACCCAGTGCAACATCGCGCACGCCCTGGAGAAGACCAAGTACCTGTACTCGGATCTGTTCTGGCAGGACAACGAAGCCCAGTACCACTTCGCCTGCCAGTTTACCGCCGACCTGATCGCCATGAACGCGGCGGATTTCATCATCACCTCGACCTACCAGGAGATCGCCGGCACCGCCGACAGCGTCGGTCAGTACGAGGCACACGGCGCCTACACCCTGCCGGGGCTGTACCGGGTGGAGCATGGCATCGACGTGTTTGATCCCAAGTTCAACATCGTCTCGCCCGGGGCCGACCCGCAGGTGTACTTCCCGCCCGCCGCCGCGGGGCAGCGCCTTGGCCACCTGCTGGCGGAGATCGGGGAACTGATCGACGGCCGCGGCACGGCCGAGGATGTGCGCGGGGTGCTGGCGGACCCGGAGCGGCCCTTGCTGTTCACCATGGCGCGCATGGATCGGATCAAGAACATCACCGGGCTGGTGGAGTGGTACGCCAACTGCCCGGCGCTGCGCGATGTCTGCAACCTGCTGGTGGTGGCGGGCCACATAGATCCGGCAAGCTCGGGCGATGCCGAGGAACGGGCGCAGATCGAACACCTGCACTGGCTGTTGGATCAGCACGGGCTGGACGGCCAGGTGCGCTGGGTGGGCAGGCACCTGGACAAGGAGCTGTCGGGCGAACTCTATCGGGTGGTGGCGGAGCGCCGTGGCGCCTTTGTCCAGCCGGCCTTGTTCGAGGCCTTCGGCCTGACCGTGATCGAGGCCATGAGCACTGGCCTGCCGACCTTTGCCACCTGTTTCGGCGGGCCGTCGGAGATCATCGTGGACGGGGTGTCGGGGTTTCATGTCGACCCCAACCACGGCGCCGCGGCCGCAAGCCGTATGGCCGAGTTCTTTCGGCGTTGTGCCGCAGAACCGGGGTATTGGGAGCAGATCGCAAGCGCCGCCCTGGCGCGGGTCGCGGCGCATTACACTTGGGCGCGTTACGCCGAGCGCCTCATGACCCTGGCGCGGGTCTACGGCTTCTGGAAATACGTCACCGATCTGGAACGGGCCGAGACGCGACGCTATCTCGACCTGTTCTACGGTCTGCAGTTCCGGCCGCTCGCCCAGGCCATGCTGCGCTGACCGCGTTTGACGGGCGCGCTGCGAGAGCCTAGCCTGCGCGCCGACCCATCACACTGGAGTGGTCCGAGTGCCGCTGGCCGACCCGGGTTCCTGGCCCCTGCCTTTGCGCCTGCTCGCCGCATCACTGGCGGGCATAGTCACGGTCGGCGCCTTCGCGCCGTTCGGTGTCGGCTTGCTGGCACTGCCGGCCTTGGCACTGCTGTTCTGGTTGTGGCTGGACAGCCCACCGCGCCTTGCCTTCGTCCTGGGTTGGGCCTATGGCGTCGGCCTGCTCGGCTTTGGCGTGTTCTGGCTGCGCGTCAGCATCATTCAGTTCGGTGGCGTGAACCTGGCGCTGGCCTTGGTGATCACCATCGGCTTTGCCTTGCTGCTGGCATTGTTCTACGGCCTGGCCGGCTGGGTCGCGGCGCGCCTCGCCGGCGGCCCGGTCGCGACCTTGTTGTTGGCCTTTCCGGGCGTCTGGGTCCTCGCCGAATGGTTGCGCGGTTGGGTCTTGGGGGGCTTTCCCTGGTTGGCCTTGGGGCATGGTCAGCTGGCGCTGCCCTCGGCGGGTTACGCGCCGCTGCTGGGCGTGTACGGCGTCAGCCTGGTGGTGGCGTTGAGCGCCGGCTTGCTGGTGCTGTGGCGGCGCGGCTGGCCCCTGCTCATGCTGGTGGCCCTGTGGACCGGTGGTTGGGTCTTGGGTACCGTGGAGTGGACCCGCCCCGCCGGGGCCGCGTTCCAGGTCAGCATCATCCAGGGCAATGTGCCGCAGGTGCTGAAATGGCAGCGCGAGCAGCTGCTGCCGACCCTGACCCTCTATACCAGCCTTACGCGCGCGGCGGCCGACAGCCGCCTGGTGATCTGGCCCGAGACGGCGGTGCCCGCCTTCGCCGGGGAGGTCGAGGACGAACTGCTGCGGCCGCTGGGCCTGAGCGCCGCCGTCGAAGGGCGCGATATCCTGCTGGGCATACCGGTTCAGGAACCCGACGGGCGCTATTACAACGCCATGCTCAACCTCGGGGTGTCGGGCCGCGCCAGCTACTACAAGCGTCACCTGGTGCCGTTCGGCGAATTCATGCCGCTGCGACCCCTGCTCGAACCCCTGATCGAGTGGTTCGCTATTCCGCTATCGGAATTCAGCGCCGGGGAGGCGGCGCGGCCGCTGTTGGTGACTGCCGGGTATCCGGCCGGGATCTCGGTGTGCTTCGAGGATGCGTTCGGCGCCGAAACCATCGAGGCGCTGCCCGAGGCCGCGTTCCTGGTCAACGCCAGCAACGACGCCTGGTTCGGGGACTCGCTGGCGCCGCACCAGCACCTGGAGATCGCGCGCATGCGGGCCCTGGAAACCGGCCGCTACCTGCTGCGCGCCACCAACACCGGCATCTCGGCCGTGATCGGCCCGCGCGGCGAGCTGCGTGCCGTGGCGCCGCAGTTCGAACGCGCGGTGCTCACCGAGCAGGTCGAGCCACGGGCCGGCGCCACGCCCTATGTGCGGCTGGGCAACGCGGCGGTGGTGCTGCTGTGCACCTTGTTGCTGGTGGCGGCCGGGGCTGACCGGCGGCGCCGAAGTCTCTAAGCTTCGGGTCTGTCACTTACCGTGCACCGGAGTTGCACCATGCCCAGAGAAATCATCCGTACCGACCAGGCGCCCCAGGCCATAGGCACTTATTCTCAGGCGGTGAAAGTGGGATCCACTGTCTACCTGTCGGGCCAGATCCCGCTGGAGCCAGACACCATGACCCTGGTAGAGGGCGATATGGCGGCGCAGATCCGCCGGGTTTTCGACAACCTGCAGGCCGTGGCCCGCGCCGCCGGCGGCAGCCTGGCGGACGTGGTCAAACTCAACGTGTTTCTCACCGACCTCGGGCACTTCCCCTTGGTCAATCAGGTCATGGCGGAGTATTTCGTCGAGCCTTACCCGGCGCGCGCCGCGATCGGCGTGGCGGCGCTGCCCAAGGATGCCGCGGTCGAGATGGACGCGGTACTGGAGCTGGCCGACTGAGCGCCGGTGACACGCGCCTGCGGATTCTGGTCTATCGTACTTTTGATACGAAGAAAGAATCGATCTGGGGGCGGTTCGGGTCATGGAAACACCCGCGTCGGGTGCATCGATGCAGCGCTCCGGTTGCAAATGCGTTCACGAATGCCGGCAGCTGACCGCCCGCTTGCCTGGCGGCAGCAACCTGACTGGCAGCACAACAGTATAGAGCCCGAGGAGGTGACGAATGAATGCAAGACCCAGAGCCCTGGTCGTTGGTAGCGCCGCACTGCTGTGCTGCGCGCTGGCCGTGCCCTCTGCCGCACTGGCAGCGAAGCGCATCGTGTTCGGCGGCGGACCGGCCGGTGGCACCTTCCAGATCGTTGCCAACGCCATTCAGACCTTCGACCCCATCAAGGAATCGAAGGAGTATCGGGTCCGGGCGCAGTCCTCGGCGGGGTCGGTCGAAAATCTGCGCAAGGTTGACCAGGGGAAAATGGACTTCGGCGTGGTCTATTCCGGGAACGTCTTTGAAGGCCGCAACGGCCAGCTCAAGAACGATCCCAACAAGTACGAAAACGTGCTGGCCGTAGCCTTCCTGTACGGGGCCCCAGGCCAGCTGGTCGTGCGCAAGGGGTCGGGCATCACCAGCACCAAGGACCTGGTCGGCAAAAAAGTGGGCGTGGGCAATGCCGGCTCGGGTGCCTTCGCGACCTGCGAGCTGTTCTTCACCCACATGGGCGTCTGGGACAAGATCGAGCGCAACGCCATGGGCTACAACGACGCCGCGGCGGCGTTCGGCAACAATCAGTTGGACGCCTTCTGGCTGTTCACCGCGTTCCCCAGCGGCGCGGTGATCATGGCGGCGCAGACCAATGACATCGAGATGGTGGATCTCGACAAGGACGCCACCGACAGCGGTTTCTACGAGAAATATCCGTATTTCGCGAAGCTGCAGATACCGGCCGGCACCTACAAGGGCGTCGATCAGGACGTCCCGTCGTTTCAGGATTCGGCGCTGTGGGTGGCGAACGCTGCGGTCCCCGACGAGATCGTCTACGACCTGCTGTCCAAGATCTACACCGAGGAGGGGCTGGCCTACATGAAAAGCCAGTCCAAGACCTTCAGCGACATGGCGGTGAAGACCGGCCCTTACGGCATAGTCACCCCGCTGCACCCCGGCGCGGAGCGCTTCTGGAAAGACAAGGGCGTACTCTGAATCCTCGCGGCGTCTGCCGCCGCGCCTGTGGCAAGGTGACTTGCCCCGGGCCGGCGGACGCCGCGGCGTGCGATCCGATGGCGAGCGGGGGCGCAGCGCGGCATGTTCGAGAAATTACACCGGGTTGAACGGTGGCTGTTCGACGCGCTGGCCCTGGGGCTGGTACTTTTCTATTCCTACTCGGCGGTGCTGGAACCTGCCGCCACCCAGTACCACCGGGGCATCTACGTCCTGGTCACCTACGTCCTCGGGTTCCTGGTGTACCGTTCCAAGTTTCCCTTGGGGCGGGTCGTGGATTACCTGCTGATTGTGGCGTCGGTCGTCACCATCGGCTATTGGATGGCCAACTTCGAGGCGATCAATTACCGGGCCGGCCTGGAGACGCCACTGGACAAGTGGATCGCGGTGGTCGGGGTGCTGCTCGGGGTGGAACTGGCGCGCCGGGTGGTCGGCAATGTGTTCGTGGTCATCGGCAGCATCATGCTGCTGTACGGGGTGTTCGGCTACAGCACCCTGATCCCCGAAGCGGTCCAGCACGCCGGCGACACCTTCCCGGATCTTTGCACTAGCATCTTCTACAAGAGCGACGGCGTGTTCGGCATCATGGCCAACGTGCTGGCGACCTATATCCTGCTGTTCGTCATCTTCGGCGCCTTCCTGGAAAAGAGCGGCGCGCAGCGTTTCTTCATCGACGTTCCGCTGGCGGCCGTGGGCCACAAGATCGGCGGCCCCGGCAAGGTGTCGGTGATCGCCAGCGGCCTGTTCGGCTCCATTTCGGGCAGCGCCATCGCCAACACGGTTTCCACCGGAACCTTCACCATCCCGATGATGAAAAAGGCCGGGTTCAAGCCACACGTCGCCGGCGGCATCGAGCCGGCGGCCTCGATCGGCGGGATGTTCATGCCGCCGATCATGGGAGCGGGCGGCTTCATCATGGCCGAGCTGACCGGCGTGCCCTATTCGCAGATTATGCTGGTGTCCCTGTTTCCGGCGCTGATGTATTTCTTCAGCGTGTTCATGATGGTTCACTACGAGGCCAAACGGCACAATATCGTCGGTGAACGTTCGGAACACAGCGCGCT
>JBFZDU010000346.1:0-5710 GCA_041307205.1 Gammaproteobacteria bacterium
CACAGCCCCGCCGGTCTGCGCGATATCCGTCAGATAGACCCCCTCGGGCAGGGTCTCCACCAGCTCGTCGAACAGGTGCACGACCTGGGGACGGCTGGTCTGCAGGCTTTGGATCACGTTCATCCGCGCGATCAGCTGGGCGCGGGTGCGTTCGAGGTCCTTTATTTCCTTGATCTGCTGGTCGACTTCGGCAATCTGGCGCTCCAGAAACTGGTTGCGGCGGCGCTGCTCGTCGATCAGCCCCTCGTTGTAGAAGTGCCACCACACCACCGCGAGCAGCGAGGCGACGGCGCCGCCTGCGATCAGGATGCCGAAATCCCGCTTGCGTTGCCGACGCAGGTTCTCGCGCCAGGGAAGCAGGTTTATGCGGGCCATGTCAGTCGAAGCTCCTTAGTGCGAGCCCACACGCAATCATCATTGCGGGAGCGTCGTTGCTGAGCGCCTGCGGCTTCACCCGGTTGCTCACGGACATATTCGCGAACGGGTTGGCCACCAGGGTATCTACGCCAAGGCGCTCCTGGATCAATTCGTCGATGCCGGGTATGGATGCGCAACCACCGGCCAGCACCACCAGATCGACGCTGCTGTGTGCGCTCGCCGAGAAGAAGAACTGGATGGAGCGGTTCACCTGCTGAGCCATAGCCTCCTTGAAGGGCTCCAGCACTTCCGGCACATAGTTGTCAGGGAGCCCCCCCTGACGCTTGGCCATGCCGGCCTCCTCCATCGACAGGCCGTAGCGGCGCTGGATCTCTTCGGTAAGCTGGCGGCCGCCGAAATTCTGCTCGCGCGTGTACACTATCTTGCGGTTGTGCAGCACGTTCAGCGTCGTGGTGGTAGCGCCGATGTCGGCTACGGCGATGGTCTGGTCCTCTCCGCCAGCCGACCACTGCTCGATCAACTGGGCGCAGGCGCCTTCCATCGCGTAGGCCTCGACGTCGACCACCGAACACGCCAGGCCGGCCAGTTCCAGCGCCGCCACCCGGTCGTCGACGTTCTCGCTGCGCGACGCCGCGAGCAGGACATCGACCATGTCCGGGTTCTTCTCCGAAGGTCCCAACACCTCGAAATCGATGTTGACCTCTTCGAGCGGATAAGGGATGTACTGGTCGGCCTCCAGCTGGATCTGACTTTCCATCTCCCGGTCCGAGAGGGTCGCCGGCATGGCAATGACCTTGGTGATCACGGCCGAACCGGAAACCGCCACGGCGGCATGCTTGGTGCGCGTACCGGCTTTGCGGATCACATTCTTGATGGCTTTGCCCACCGCCTCGACATCGGCGATGTTCTTCTCCACCACGGCGCCGGCGGACAGGGGTTCGACGGCGTAGCTTTCCACACGGTAGCGCACCCCGCCGCGGCCGGCGTGCTGACTGAGCTCGAGGAGCTTGATGGCCGTGGAACTGATGTCCAGGCCTAGCAGCAGCGGTTTGTTTCGCGAAAGTAGGCTCATGGGTGCCTGATTCCGGATTCCCTTGGCTTGATTGCCAACTTGCTATCGGCAGTATCGCCGGTGTTCTTTAGGCACCTATTTCGGCGCCTTCCAGGATCAACATTAAATTTCGTGCTCAACCATATAGTTGCCGAGGTGAATCTTGCGAAGGCGTGATTCTCGCATCCTAGGCAAAAAACTCCTTGACGAGGGGCAAGCCCCCGGGCGCGACTCTGTTAATATTGGCGCCCCTGGTCCCACCCGCCGCTCCGCGGCAGATCTTCGCGACGGCAGTCAGAGCAGCGTATGAAGTGGCTCGGCAAACTGATCAAGCTCTTGTTCATTCTCGGCACGCTCGGAGCGCTGGTCGCTGTCGGGCTTATCGGCGGGGCTTACTATTACCTTAAGCCCCAATTGCCTTCGATCGAAAATTTACGTGACGTACGTCTCCAAGTACCTTTGCGCGTCTACAGCGCCGACCAGCAGTTGATTGCCGAGTTCGGCGAAAAGCGCCGCATCCCGCTGCGCTTTGCAGAGCTTCCGGAACGCTTGATCCAGGCTTACCTGGCAGCGGAAGATGCGAGCTTCTTCACGCACCCCGGCGTCGACTTCAAGGGGCTGATCCGCGCCGGCGCCCAACTGCTGCTGACCGGTGAACGCCGTCAGGGCGGCAGCACCATCACCATGCAGGTGGCACGCAATTTCTACCTGACCCGCGAAAAGACTTTTGCGCGCAAACTGAACGAGATCTTTCTCGCGCTGCGGATCGAACAGGAACTCTCCAAGCAGGAGATCCTGGAGCTGTACCTGAACAAGATCTACCTCGGCCATCGCGCTTACGGCGTCGGCGCGGCCGCACAGGTCTACTACGGCAAGACCGTGGCGGAACTCGATCTGGCACAGATCGCGATGGTCGCCGGCCTACCCAAAGCGCCCTCGCGCTTCAATCCGATCACCGATCCGGAACGGGCACTGCAGCGGCGTAACTACGTGCTGGGGCGCATGTACGAACTTGGGCACATCGATGCGGCTGAACTGAGCGCGGCAACCGCAGCGCCGGTCTCCGCGCAACTGCACTCGGCAGAGATTGCGGTCGAGGCCCCGCACCTGGCGGAGATGGTGCGGGCCCAACTGGTGGCAGAGCACGGGGAGGATGCTTATACCAACGGCTACCGCGTCTACACCACGCTTGACAGCCGGCTGCAAGGCGCAGCCAACCGCGCGCTGCGCAAGGCGCTGGACGACTATGACCGCCGCCACGGTTACCGCGGCGCGGAACGGCACCTGGACGCGCTGCCAGCGGACAGCGGCGAGCGCGACGCCCTCCTGGCGGCACAGGGCACCGTCGGCCCCCTGCGACCCGGCCTGGTTACGGCGATCGGGCCGCAGGAGGCCGAGGTTTACTTGCAACAGGATCAGGTCGTGACCATCACCTGGACCGGACTGCAGTGGGCCAGGCGCTATATCAGCGAGGATGCGCTCGGCGCAGCCCCCAAAAAGGCGGCCGACATCCTCGCGGTGGGCGACCTGATCCGGGTCCGTGCGGATACCGGCAAGGACGGCGCGACCCAATGGCGCCTGGCCCAGGTCCCGGACGCCGCGGGCGCCTTCGTCGCACTAAAACCGGCGGACGGCGCGGTGCTGGCGCTGGTGGGTGGCTATGATTTTTACCGCAGCAAATTCAACCGGGTCGTGCAGGCACGGCGGCAGCCGGGCTCCGGCTTCAAGGCCTTCATCTATTCGGCTGCCCTGGAGGCCGGCTTCAGCACCGCGAGCCTGATCAACGACGCCCCGGTGGTCTTGACCGACAGCAGCCTGGAGGGCGACTGGCGGCCAGAGAACTACAGCGGCAAGTTCTTCGGCCCGACGCGCCTGCGCTATGCCTTGACCAAGTCCCGCAACCTGGTGTCGATCCGGCTGTTGCGCAGCATGGGGATAGAACATGCCCTGGCACATGTCCGCCGCTTCGGCCTCGACCCCGCCGAGTTGCCGCATAACCTTTCGCTGGCCCTGGGCAGCGGCGTGGTGACACCCTTACAGATGGCGCGCGGTTATGCGGTCCTGGCCAACGGCGGCTTTCTGGTGGACCCCTATTTCATCCAGCGCGTCGAAGAGGACGGCACGGGCGTGATCTTCGAGGCCGCACCGCGGCTGGCCTGTCCGGGCTGCACCGACCTGCCGGTCGTTGACGACCCGGCTGCCGCCGACCCCACGGCCATTCCCGATGGGTACGCCCCCCGGGTCCTGTCCCCGCAGAACCGCTACCTCATGTACTCCATGATGCAGGACGTGATCACGGCCGGGACCGCCACCGCGGCACGCAGCCTTGGCCGCGCCGATATCGCCGGCAAGACCGGCACCACCAACGAGCAGCGCGACGCCTGGTTCAACGGCTACAACCAGCACCTGGTGGCCATCGCCTGGGTAGGCTTTGATTCGAACGCCAAACTGGGACACGGTGAGGTAGGCGGCAAGGCCGCCCTGCCCGCCTGGATAGACTTCATGCGCGTAGCCCTGGATGGCATGCCCGAGGATCCACCTGAGATGCCCGCCGACCTGGTCAGCGTACGCATCGACCCGACCACTGGCCGGCGCGCCGCGGCCGGCAGCCCGGGTGCGATCTTCGAGATCTTCCGCCCGGACGAAGTCCCTGGCGAGGGCGCCGCAGCCGCCGCCGTGACCCCGATTGGCGGCCGCAGTGGCGGCGGGCCGACGGCCTCGCCCCCGGTCGACGAACTGTTCTGAGCCCCCGATGGTCCCAGGGCGTCACGATGGCCCGCTGAGCCGCCGCATCGCCATCGAAGCGGCGCGGCTGGCGGCTGAACAGGGCGACGCCGATCTGGCGGGTGCCCGCCGCCGGGCGGCACGGCGCCTGGGCGTACGCGACCCCAGGGCCTGGCCCGACCTGGCGAGCATCGAAGCACTGCTGCGCACCGAACAGCGTCTGTTCCGGGCTGGGCTGCAGCCGGCAGCCCTGGTTCGACTGCGCGCCCTGGCGGCACAGGCGATGGCGGACTTGGCGATATTTGCACCGCGGCTGCTCGGCCCGGTGCTGGACGGCACCGCGGATATCCACAGCCCCATCCGGCTGCACCTGCAGGCAGCCAGCCCCGAAGAGGTGATCTTTGCGCTCACCGACCGGCACATCCCCTGGCGTGCCAGTGAGGTGCGGCTCAATTACTCGCGCGGTCGCCAGCAGCCGCGCCCCTGCCTGAAGTTTCGGGCCGGGGAGACCGCGATCGAGCTGGTCATCCTGAATGCGGCGGACCGCAGCGACCCACCGGTCGATGCGCAAAGCAGGCGCCCCCTATCGGGAGCCGACCTGGCGACAGTCCAGGCCCTGGCCAGCGCTCAGGCGCGCTGAGCCATGGCCACATAGTTGCGTTCCGGGGCACCGTTATAGACCTGGCGCGGCCGGCCGATGCGGTGCTTGGGATCGGCAATCATCTCGGTCCAGTGCGCGACCCAGCCGACGGTCCGGGCGATGGCGAACATCACCGTGAACATGTTGTCCGGAATGCCGAGTGCCCGGTAAATGATGCCGGAATAGAAGTCGACGTTGGGGTACAGTTTCTTTTCGACGAAGTACGCGTCGTTTGTGGCGATCTCCTCCAACCGCAGCGCCAGCTCGAACAGCGGGTTGTTGCTGTCGGCGAGCTTCTCCAGTACCTGGTGGCAGACCTCGCGGATGATCTTGGCGCGCGGGTCGTAATTCTTGTAGACGCGATGGCCAAAACCCATCAGGCGGAACGGGTCGTCCTTGTCCTTGGCCTTGGCGACGTACTTGTCGATGTTCCGCACACTGCCGATCTCCTCCAACATGTCGAGCACCGCCTCGTTGGCTCCGCCGTGCGCTGGCCCCCACAAGGAGGCGATGCCGGCCGCGATGCAGGCAAAGGGGTTGGCACCGGAACTACCGGCCAGCCGCACCGTCGAGGTGGAGGCGTTTTGCTCGTGGTCGGCATGCAGGATGAACAGCAGGTCGATGGCCCGCTCGGCCAAGGGATCGACCTCGTAGGGTTCACACGGCGTGGCGAACATCATCTGCAGAAAGTTGCCGGTGTAGCTGAGCTGGTTCTGCGGGTACATCACCGGTTCGCCGACATTGTGCTTGTGGCAGGCGGCGGCGATGGTGGGCATCTTGGCGATCATGCGGTGCGCGCTGACCGCCCGATGCCGTGCATCGTGGATGTCGGTGGAGTCGTGATAGAAGGCCGACAGCGAACCCATCACCCCGACCATCATGGCCATCGGGTGCGCGTCGTAATGGAAGCCTTCAAT
>JBFZDU010000347.1:0-7051 GCA_041307205.1 Gammaproteobacteria bacterium
GCTGCTGCCGCTGCGCGTACCGGGGTTTCGCTGGGAGGGGCGGGCCCTGCGGGCGGCGAGCGGCACAGTGTTTTGGGTGGGGCAGGGCGCGCGCGGGCCGCGCGACGGCCGGGTCTGCCTGTATCGCCGCCGGCAGGCCGCCGCGCTGCTGCCAGTGCCGGACGCTGGCTATACGCCTGGCCCGCTGCACCTGGTGCTGTTGGAGCGGCTGGCCTGCGGCGCCTGTTTCCTTCTGGAGCTCGAAGACGCGGCCCGGGCGGCGCAAGCAGAACTGCGGTCCCAGGCCTTTCGGGAGGTGCTGTGGGACCTGGTCTGGGCCGGCCTGATCACCAACGACAGCTTCGCCCCGCTGCGCGCCCTGACGGGGCCGCGGCGGCGTGGCGCGGAGACCCTGGCCGGCGGGCGCTGGTCGCTGGTGGCCGATCTGCGGCGGGTGGGCGCGACCCCGACCGAGCAGGCCCTGGCCCGCACCCAGGCCCTGCTGCAACGCTACGGGCTGTTGAGCCGCGAGATGGCGCGGGCCGAGGGGGTTGGCGGCGGCTTCGGCGCCCTGTACCCGGTGCTCAAGGGGCTGGAGGAAACCGGCCGGGTGCGGCGCGGCTATTTCGTCGAGGGTCTGGCCGGGGCCCAGTTCGCCCAGCCCGGTGCGGTCGAGCGGCTGCGGGCGCTGCGCCTCGAAGAGCCGCCGCTGGACGGCTTCGGGTCGGGCGATGTCCAACTCCTGGCGGCGCTGGATCCTGCCAACCCCTACGGGGTTCTCCTGCCCTGGCCGGCGCCGGCCAGGGGCAGTGCACAGCCACGCCGCGGCGCCGGGACCTGGGTGGTGCTGGTGGCGGGACAGGCGGTGCTGTGGCTGGGCCGCAATGGCCGGCAGCTGATCGCCTTTGCGGGATCGGATGCCGATACCCTGGCGCTGGCCTGCCGCGGTTTGCATGGACTGCCCTGGCTCGGCCTGCGGCAGGCGTTGGTGATCGAGCAGATCAACAGCCTGCCTGCCGCCAGCTCGCCCCTGGCCGGGATCCTGGCGGCCAATGGCTTCGTGCCCGACTACCGCGGCTTGGCCCGCGATCCGCACTGGCAGGCTAATCCCAAGTAGTCCACCCGGTAATACCGGAATTTTCCCGCGACTTTCGCCCCTTGCTTATCCCGAGTAAATCAGTCAGAAATAGCCTGGAACCAAAAGTTCTGAAAGGAGGCTGCGACTATGCCCATCCATGCCCAAGGCGATACGCGTCAGCTGAATGAGTTTCTTGCCGTATCGGCCCGTTACCTGGGCCTGTCGGCCGAGCCCAAGCCGGCATGTCGGCGCGACCCCGCATCGCGCTTTGGTCCGGCGGCGCGCCGCAGACTCCTGATGCAAACTGCAAGAACCCTCTTTGGCCCGATCGGCTGAACGGTCATAGGAGATCGGAAAATGAGCACCAGTTGCCTGAAGCACTCGTTCCGCCTGTACAGTGGCCCGGTCCTGTTTCTGACCGCGGTCTGCCTCGCGCTGGGCGTATTGTTCCTCAGCGTGGAAGCCTCGATGGGCGGCGTGTTCATCATCGCCGGCGTCGTGGCGCTGTTCGTGTTTGCGCTGTTGGGTGCGCAGGAAGGCTTCGCCGGTCGCCGCTGAACTTCGGCCGGCGAACCTCATTCCGCCCGCGTCCCCGCCTGGCGGCAGGCAACGGTTCGTGTCGGCGGGTGGGGGTGTAGCCAGCGCGGCCGGTTGCGCCGCATGGCCTGGAATTCCGGGCATGGTCGAGGGGCACCCGGCCAGTACCGGGTCACCCCTCGCCGGCCAATTACTGCGCCAATACCCAGGTCACCAGCGTGTCGAGGTCGGCATCGCTGACCGCCGGGTTGGGGGGCATCGGGATGTCGCCCCAGGTGCCCGCGCCGCCTTTGCGGACCTTTTCGATCAGGGTCGCTTTCGCGCCGGCGTCACCCTTGTAACGCGCTGCTACGTCCTTATACGACGGGCCAACCACCTTGACATCGACCTTGTGGCAGGCCATGCAGCCGCTGGCCGTGGCCAGAGCCTCATCGGCAACCGCCGGCTGCACCAGTGCGAAAATACCGGCTGCCGCCATCATGCTCACGAATTTGCTCATTACGCGTTTTCCTCTTGCTGTCGAAACTCAGTTTGCTCCCGCGTCCGCAACCTATAACAAGTTCTGCCAATTGGCCATACCGGATATCGGAGCGCCGCCTTACCGCGGCGGTTGGAATGGCCCGGGACTATCACCCGCCACAGGCTGCCATCAGAACGGGGCGGCTATGATAACCCCGCCGGCCCCTGCGGCAACGCATGGCATTCGCGATCCCTGGATCCGCGCATAAAGTCGCCGCACGCCAGCAGAAGATGCCGTGCAGCGCGGGTTGCACAGACCAGCGGTGCCCGACCGCGGCCGGCAGCGCCTGGTGCACCAGGTCGTGCGGGCGTGTGCCAGCACCTTCCGCAGCGACGCGGTGCCCGTGGTGCCGGCAACACTGCAGGGTCCCGACAACTGCTCGTCCACTATCCAACGCGGCGGCCGGTAAGTAGAGGTGAACGAACGCCAGCGGACCCGCACCCCGGGTAGGTCGGTGGTTGGGCTGGCCAGCGCCAAGGAGCTACCGGGTCCCGGACGATTCGGCCGCCGTTGAACCGGCCCGGCGCCCTTCCTCCAGCATGCCCTGATGCTCGATGAAGGCGACGATCTGTTCGATGCCCTGGCCCGCGCGCAGGTTGCTGAATACGAACGGGCGCTCGCCGCGCATGCGGCGCGTATCGCGTTCCATGACTTCCAAAGATGCGCCGACATAGGGTGCGAGGTCGATCGTGTTGATCACCAGCAGGTCGGAGCGGGTGATGCCGGGACCGCCCTTGCGCGGGATTTTCTCGCCGTCGGCGACGTCGATCACATAGATGGTCAGATCGGCCAATTCCGGGCTGAAGGTGGCCGCCAGGTTGTCGCCGCCGCTCTCGATGAACACCAAGTCCAGGGCGGGGAAGCGTTGCTGCAGGTCGTCGACCGCCGCCAGGTTCATCGAGGCGTCTTCGCGGATGGCGGTGTGCGGGCAGCCGCCGGTTTCCACGCCGATGATGCGCTCGGCCGGCAGGGCCTGGCTGCGAATCAGAAACTGCGCATCCTCCTGCGTGTAGATGTCATTGGTGACAACGGCCAGCTGGTAATGGTCGCGCAGGCGCTTGCACAGGGCGTCGAGCAACGCGGTCTTGCCCGAGCCGACCGGGCCGCCGACGCCGACGCCGACGCGCAGGGGTGAGGTGTGCATGGGGGGATTCCTCAGGAGCGGAACAAGCGGGTGTATTGGGTCTCGTGCCGACTGCTGGCGATCGCGAGCGCCGGGTTGCCGGCGCCGAGGTCGTTGTCGTCCAACGCGTGCGCCGTCGCGACGGCCGCCGGCAGCGCGCTCGTCAGCCGCTGCAGCAGTTGCTGGCCCTGGGTCTGGCCGAGCGGGACGATCTTCACCGCCGCGAGCACCAGGCTTTCCAGCCAGGCCCAGGCATAGCCGCGCGCGGTGTCGCCCGGCGTGATCTGCCAACGGGCGGCGGCGAAGGCGAAGCCCGCCGCCTGGGCACGCGCCAGAGCGTCGTGCCAGGCAGCGGCCCCCGGCAGCGCCAGCTTGACCAGCAGGTCGGCCAGGGCGCGGCCGCGGTTGCGTTCTTCCTGACGCAGCTCGGCGGTCTCGCGGTAGGCGAGCAGCAGGTCCGACCAGGCGGCGAACCTGGCGCGGTCAGCATCCGCGACCGCCTGGTACAGCCGCAGCAGCAGCGGCAGATCGAGTCGTGCCAGGGTGGTGTCCAGCTGGTCCGCCAACCAGTCGTCAACATCCGCCGCGGTCCGGATCCAGCCCGCTTCGACCGCCCACTCGATGCCCTGCGAATAGGTGAAGGCGCCGATCGGCAGCGTCGGGCTCACCAGGTGCAGCAGGCGCAGCAGCGGCAGGCCGGCCTCAGTGGTCATGGTCGTGCCCGTGGGTGGCGCCGTGGCCGCCGTATGCCCCGGGTTCGGGGTCGAACGACGCCTGCGCCACGCCGACCTGCAGGCCGAGCCCGCGCAGCAGGGCGTCGAGCACCGGATCGTGCTGGTAGCACAGTCGGCCGGGTTGGATCTGCAGGGGTACGTGGCGATTGCCGAGGTGGTAGCAGGCGCGGGCGAACAGTTGCGGGTCCCCGCAGTCCACGGCGGACAGGGTTTCGGGTGCGGCGCGCACCTGCACGGCGCTGCCGTCGTCAGCGGCCAGGCAGTCGCCGTCGCGCAGGGTGCTGCCGCGGTCGAGGAACAGACCGGCTTCGCTGCCGTCGTCCAGGGTCACCCGCAGCCGGCTGCGGGTGCGCTGCGCGTAGGGTAGCGTCAGCGTGGTGCGCAGCACGGCCGGCGCGGCGACCTTGCGGGTGAGGCGGAGCATGCTCAGAACAGGAAATAGCGCTGCGCCATCGGCAATATCTCCGCCGGCTCGCAGCTGAGCAGTTCGCCGTCGGCGCGCACCTGGTAGGTCTGGGCATCGACCTCGATCCGGGGCAGGTAGGCGTTCAGCACCATGTCCTTCTTGGTGACGTTGCGGCAGCCGCGCGCCACGCCGATGCGCGAACTCAGCCCGAGGTGCTGATGGACGCCGGCCTCGTGCGCGGTCTGCGACAGAAAAGTCATGCTGGTGGCGGTGCGCGCGCCGCCGATCGCCCCGAACATCAGCCGGTAGTGCACCGGCTGCGGCGTGGGGATGGAGGCATTGGGATCGCCCATGGGTGCGGCCGCGATCATGCCGCCCTTGATGATCAGGCTGGGCTTGACCCCGAAGAAGGCCGGTCGCCACAGCACCAGGTCGGCGAACTTGCCCACCGCCACCGAACCGACTTCGTGGGCGATGCCGTGGGTGATGGCCGGGTTGATGGTGTACTTCGCGATGTAGCGCTTGACCCGCCCGTTGTCGTGGTGCGCCGGGTCGCCCTTGAGCGCGCCGCGTTGCACCTTCATCTTGTGCGCGGTCTGCCAGGTACGGGTGATCACCTCGCCGACCCGCCCCATGGCCTGTGAATCGGAGGCGATCATCGAGAAGGCGCCCAGGTCGTGCAGGATGTCCTCGGCGGCGATGGTCTCGCGGCGGATGCGCGATTCGGCGAAGGCCACGTCCTCGGCGATGGCGGGCGAGAGGTGGTGGCAGACCATCAGCATGTCGAGATGCTCGTCCACCGTGTTCACCGTGTAGGGGCGGGTCGGGTTGGTGGAGGAGGGCAGCACGTTGGCGTAGCCGGCCGCCTTGATGATGTCGGGGGCATGGCCGCCGCCGGCGCCCTCGGTGTGATAGGTGTGAATGGTCCGGCCGCTTATCGCCGCCAGGGTGTCTTCGACGAAGCCCGACTCGTTCAAGGTGTCGGTGTGGATGGCCACCTGGACGTCGAAGTTCTCGGCCACGGTCAGGCAGTTGTCGATGGCCGCTGGGGTGGTGCCCCAGTCCTCGTGCAGCTTCAGGCCGATGGCCCCGGCGGCGATCTGTTCGGCCAGGGGGCCGGGCCGCGAGGCGTTGCCCTTGCCGAGAAAGCCCAGGTTCATCGGCAACGCGTCGGCGGCCTGCAGCATGCGCTGGATGTTCCACGGGCCGGGGGTGCAGGTGGTGGCATTGGTGCCGGTGGCCGGCCCGGTGCCGCCGCCCAGCATGGTGGTGACACCCGACATCAGGGCCTCTTCCACCTGCTGCGGGCAGATGAAATGAATGTGCGCGTCGACGCCGCCGGCGGTGAGGATCTGGCCCTCGCCGGCAATGGCCTCGGTGCCGGGGCCGATCACGATGGTCACCCCCGGCTGGACGTCGGGGTTGCCGGCCTTGCCGATCCCCGTGATGCGGCCGTTCTTGATCCCGATGTCGGCCTTGACTATGCCCCAGTGATCGAGGATGAGCGCATTGGTGATGACCAGGTCGACCACTTCGGTGGACGGCCGCTGGCTCTGTCCCATGCCGTCGCGGATCACCTTGCCGCCGCCGAACAGCACCTCGTCGCCATAGCTGGTGCGGTCCGCCTCGACCTGGATGAACAGCTCGGTGTCGGCGAGGCGCACCCGGTCGCCCGTGGTCGGGCCGTACATCTCGGCATAGGCCTGCCGGCTGATCCTGGCCATTACTTGTGCCCTCCATCGAGCGGACCCATGACCTTGCCGTTGAAGCCGTAGACGTGGCGGTCGCCGGCGTAGGCGACCAGCTCCACGCTGCGGGTCTGGCCCGGCTCGAAGCGCACCGCGGTCCCGGCCGGGATGTTGAGCCGGAAACCGCGCGCCGCGTTGCGGTCGAATTGCAGCGCGCCGTTGACCTCGAAGAAGTGGTAGTGCGAACCGACCTGGATAGGCCGGTCACCGGTGTTGGCCACGCTGACCTTGACTGTGGCGCGGCCCCTGTTCAGTTCGATGTCACCGTTGGCGACGCGGATTTCTCCGGGGATCATGGCTGCTTGGTCCTGCGTGTTCTCATGTGGTCAGGGTGCGGCGCTGTCCCGGGTCAGACGATCGGATCATGCACCGTCACCAGCTTGGTGCCGTCGGGAAAGGTCGCCTCGACCTGCACCTCGCCGATCATCGCCGCGACGCCGTCCATCACCTCGTCGGCGCCGAGCAGAGTCCGGCCGAAGTCCATCAGCTCGGCTACGCTGCGGCCGTCGCGCGCGCCTTCCATGATGGCGGCGCTGATGTAGGCCACGGCCTCCGGGTAGTTGAGCTTGAGGCCGCGTGCCTTGCGCCGCTCGGCGAGCAGCGCTGCGGTGAACAGCAGCAGCTTGTCTTTCTCTCTTGGGGTCAGCTCCACGGGGTGCTCCTGGGCAGAGACAGGTCTTTTCAGGTCGACCAGATGCGCGGCAGACTGGCCGGGCGTCCCAGCAGCAACGGGCGCAAGGCCTGCCAGATGGCGCAGAAACAGCGGCGCGCGATCTCGGTGCTGGCGCCGAGATAGCGTGCCACCAGCAGGTCGTCGACTCGGGTGATCGCCAGGCCGTCCGCCAGCCCGGCCACGGCGGCGCGGGCGCATTGCACCGCGGCCGCGTCCGCGCCGCCCGCGAGCAGGGTGCCCAGTACCGGCCAGC
>JBFZDU010000348.1:0-6025 GCA_041307205.1 Gammaproteobacteria bacterium
CCGGCGGGTATTGCCTGACCGAAGCCAAACCACCTGCGGTGTGTCACTATCGTGGGCAATTCGCCATACAGCGAAGTCTTCATCCTTGGTTACGATTACCGCGCCCTCTCGTTCGGCCCACTGCCAAATCACTCGATCCGCGGCGGCATCCATGTCCAAATCAGCGACATGGTCAGACGGATGGCCGCGGGCACTCAACCACCGGGCAAGGGCCGGGGCAACTGTGCATCCACCAAGAAGCGCATCAGGCAACCGACAATTCCGGATGGTCGCTCTGTCGAGCGGCGTACTCCAGCGCGGCGACGATATCTCCAGGCTCCAGGTACGGGTAATCCTCCAGGACTTCTTCTTGCGTGGCGCCAGCAGCCAGAAGGTCGAGAATATCTTTCACCCTGATTCGCAGACCACGAATGCAGGGACGCCCCCCGCAGACCCCGGAGTCGATCGTGAGTCTGTGCAATTCGCTCACATCAGCTACCGCCCCGTTTGTGTTGTTTCGAGAGTAGAGGACCATAGCGGCGACAACAAGTTCGGCGCGAGTCGCCCGGAACGTCGGCTGCAGCGTTGAGTGTGAACCCCAGTTTCCGAAAGACAGCTGTCCGCTTCGGGCCGTTACGCTGCCGTCTACCGCAATTCGGCTGTAAGCCGGTCTGCCACCTCCTCTACTCGATAGGGAATTGTCTCTTCTGCGTCGAGTCCTGCCGGTCAGACGATCAAAAAGCCGCCGTTCGGCGAGCTCTCCCGGCCTACGGCCGGTACCCATCCCACTGCGGTCATAACGAGACGGGCGTTGAACGACCGCTCCGGCCGGGCTGTTGCCAGTGGCCGGGCGCCCGGTGCGACTGCTTAACTCTGAAACCGGCCAATGAACCTTGGACTGCTTGACCGCCAGTTCAGGTTCGACTGCTGCTGGCGGCTTGCAGCTCACCTTACTCGGCGCCAAGGCCAAAGGTTCATCCTGTCCTGACCACGCCCTTCGCTATTACTGGACATTCACCGACAGCCAGGCCCGCGCCGAAACCCGTGGTGCGATCCGTGCTAATTACGCCGCCGCAACAATTTATCCGCCGACGTCCATTCGACCACCGCGAGATCCAGCCGGCCGGCAAAGATCTTCCTGAGCATGTCGGCCAGGACATGCTGCTTGGTAACGTCCCTAGCAAACCAGCGGCAAGACTACGCGCACCCCACTCATGGCGGTTGGACTTCTCTACCCGCAATCGCGCTGTTTGGTACCTATTTTCCTTCGAGCATAAAAAAAGCACCTAGGTTTCGACCTAAGTGCTTGTTTTAATTGGTCGGAGCGGGGAGATTCGAACTCCCGACCCCCACAACCCCATTGTGGTGCGCTACCAAGCTGCGCTACGCTCCGAAAGAGTCGGCGATGCTAGAGACAAGGCCCGGCTTTGTCAATGCAGCGCATCCTCAACGCTTGAGGATATTCAGCACTTCTTCGAGTTCCTGACGCAGCTGGCGGATTATTTGCTGGCTCTGGTTCAGGTCCTGCTTCGCGTTTTCACCAGACAACTGCTGGCGTGCCCCACCGATGGTGAATCCCTGCTCGTACAGCAGGCTGCGGATCTGTCGAATCATCATGACGTCGTGGCGCTGGTAATAGCGGCGATTGCCGCGGCGCTTGACCGGTTTGAGTTGCGGGAACTCCTGTTCCCAGTAGCGCAGGACGTGCGGCTTGACCTGGCAAAGCTCGCTTACTTCACCAATGGTGAAATAGCGCTTGCTCGGGATCGCCGGGAGTTCAATGCTGGGGCTGCTGGGATCCAGCATAAGCTTCTACCCTCGCCTTCAGCTTCTGGCCAGGCCGGAAAGTCACCACGCGCCGCGCGGAGATCGGGATCTCCTCACCGGTCTTCGGATTGCGGCCAGGGCGCTGCTTCTTCTCCCGCAGGTCGAAGTTGCCGAAGCCGGACAGCTTTACCTGGCGGCCATCTTCCAGCGCCAGCCGGATTTCCTCGAAGAACATCTCGACCATGTCCTTGGCCTCGCGCTTGTTGAGGCCAAGTTCCTCGAACAGCTTTTCGGCCATTTCGGCCTTGGTCAATGCCATATCGCCTTATTCCCGCAGTTTCGCCGCCAGTTCCGATTCCAGTGCCTGGCGAATCGCGCCGGTGGCCATTTCCACTTCCTTATCCGTTAGAGTGTGCGCAGAACCCTGTAAAATCAAGCCCAAAGCCAAGCTTTTTAGTCCTGAATCTACTTTCTCGCCAGTATAGACGTCGAATAATCGGATGTCGCGCACTATCTCGGGCGCCGCCCGGCGCACGCAGGCATCCACGGCGGCGTAAGTAACCGAGCGTTCGATCACGAAGGCCAGATCGCGCCGGATGGCCGGGAACTTGGACAGCGGCGCGAAGGCGGGCAAGCGACCGGCGGCCAGCGGGTCCAGGGCGAGATCGAACAGCAACACCGGTGCCGGCAGATCGAGCCCGGCCTGCAGCGCAGGATGGAGCATGCCGAGGTGCCCGGCCACCGCCTCACCGCGGCGCACCACGGCCGTCTGGCCCGGATGCAGCGCAAGGTGCTCCGCCGCCTCGAAGGCGAATTCGCCGGGCGGCACCACTTGGCCGAGCAGGGCCTCGACATCGGCCTTGAGATCGTAGAAATCGACCGACCGCAACGCTTCACCCCACTGTTCACGACCGGCGCTGCCGTACAACAGTCCTGCCAGGTGGGGCCGCTGCACCAGGCCGTCGGGCCCGCGGCGGAAAGTCAGGCCCGATTCGAACAGGCGCACCCTTTCCTGCTGCCGCGCCTGGTTGTAGCACAGCGTGGACAGCAGGCCGGGCCACAGACTGGCACGCATCACGGCCAAGTCGGCTGAGATCGGATTGGCCAGGGTGATGGGCTCCACGTCCGGGGTGATCTGCCGGGCCAGCTCCGGGCTGATGAAGCTGTAGGTGACCACCTCCTGGTAATCGCGGTCGACCAGCGTCTGCTTGGCGCGCGCCAGGCTGAATTCGGCCTCGCGCGCCGCCACGATCGACACCGGCGCCGACGACAGGCTTTCCGGGATCCGGGCGTAGCCATAGATGCGCCCGACCTCCTCGATCAGATCCACTTCGATGCCGACATCGAAGCGAGCGCTCGGGGCGACCACGTCCCAGCCGTCCGCGACCGGAGCGAGCCGCATGCCCAGGCGCCGCAGGATATCGGCGATCTCCGTAGCCGGGATCTCGACCCCCAGCACCCGGCGCACGCGCTCGCGCCGCAACCGGATCGGCTGCGCCATCGGCAGGTGGGCGTCAGCCACAACCTCCACCACCGGGCCTGCCGTGCCGCCGGCGATGGCGAGCAGCAGCGCGGTCGCCCGCTCGATGGCCCGCACCTGCAACTGCGGGTCGACACCACGCTCGAAGCGGTGCGACGAATCTGTGTGCAGGCCGTAAGTCCGGGCCTTGCCGGCGATCGCGAGCGGGGCGAAAAAAGCCGATTCCAGCAGCACGTCGACCGTGCCCTCGGTCACGCCGGAGTGCTCGCCGCCCATGATGCCGGCCAGGGCCAGCGGCTTGACGGCGTCGGCAATGACCAGCGTGTCCTCGCGCAACGCCAGCTCGCTGCCGTCGAGCAGCCGCAGGCGTTCCCCCGGCCCGGCCAAGCGCACGCAGATTTCACCTTCCAGGCGGGCGAGATCGAAGCCGTGCAGGGGCTGACCCAGTTCCAGCATGACGTAGTTGGTAACGTCGACCACCGGGTGGATGGCGCGCATGCCGCTGCGGCGCAACCGCTCCAACAACCACTGCGGCGAACGCGTCGCCGTATCTATGCCGCGCACCACCCGACAGGCGTAGCGCGGGCAGGCGGCCGCAGCCACCACCTGGACCGGAAAGCGCTCGTCGCTGCCCGGCGGCACCGCCGGCATGTCCGGCGCGGTGACCGGCAAGCGGTTGAGCACGCCGACTTCGCGGGCGATGCCTGCCACACTCAGGCAATCGCCTCGATCGGGCGTGAGGTCGACCTCGATGCACATGTCATCGAGCCCCAGGTAGTCGCGGAAGTCGCGGCCCACCGGGGCCTCGGCGGGCAGCGGCAGGATGCCGTCCGAGGTCTCGGCCAGGCCGAGTTCGGACGCCGAACAGATCATGCCCGCCGACGGCACACCGCGCAGCTTGGCCTGCTTGATCTTGAAATCGCCCGGCAGCACGGCACCGACTTTGGCCACCGGCACGCGCATGCCGGCCGCTACGTTGCGCGCGCCGCACACGATCTGCAGCGGCTCTCCCTCACCCACCTCGACGCTACACACCGACAGCTTGTCCGCATCGGGGTGCGGCGCACGGCTGATGACCGTGCCGACCACCACGCCCTGGAAACGCGCCGCTGCCGGCTCGACCGCATCGACTTCCAGGCCGGCCATGCTCAACTGGTCGGCCAGCTCCTGAGTGGTAATCTGCGGGTTCACCCATTCCCGCAGCCAGGCTTCACTGAATCGCATTGTGCTTGCTCTTTAGCTCGTTGAATCATTGAGGCGCCAAGGGCGCCAGGGAGCGAATTGTTTTTACTCTTACAGCGCCGGCCGGTGCATGGCGGTGGGAGTAACCTTAGGAGCCTGGCGGACTGTCCGACCGCAGGTCGACTTGGCGTTCGTGGCGCCTTGGCGGTTTGGTCATCACGCGAACTGCCGCAAAAAGCGCAGATCGTTCTCGAAGAACAGGCGCAGGTCGTTGACGCCGTAGCGCAGCATGGCCAGGCGCTCGACACCCATCCCGAAGGCGTAGCCGGTGTAGCGCTCGCCATCGATGCCGACCTGGCGAAACACCTCGGGGTGGATCATTCCGCAACCCAGCACTTCGAGCCAGCCAGTGTCCTTGCAGACCCGGCAACCAGCGCCGCCGCAGATCACGCACTCCATGTCCACCTCGGCCGACGGTTCGGTGAACGGGAAATACGAAGGGCGAAAACGGACCTTCAACTTCTTCTCGAAGAAGGCCTGCAAGAAGGCGTGCAGTATGCCTTTGAGATCGGCGAAGCTGACCTGCTCGTCGACCATGAAGCCTTCCACCTGGTGGAACATCGGGGTGTGCGTGAGATCGCTGTCGCAACGATACACGCGCCCCGGCGCGATCACCTTGAGCGGCGGCGCGGCGCTGCGCATCACCCGAATCTGCACCGGCGAGGTGTGGGTACGCAGCAGCGTGCCATCGGGAAAATAGAAGGTGTCGTGCATCGCCCGGGCGGGATGGTGCGCCGGGATGTTGAGGGCTTCGAAGTTGTGGTAGTCGTCCTCGATCTCCGGGCCCTCGGCCACCTGAAAGCCGGCGCTGGCGAAGATCGACTCGATGCGCTGCAGGGTGCGCGTCACCGGGTGCAGGCCGCCCGGCTGTACGCCACGCCCCGGCAGCGTGACGTCGATGCGGCCGGCGGTCAGCCGCGCTGCGAGTTCGGCTGCGGTGAGTTCCGCCTTGCGCGCCTCGATCGCCGTCTGCAGCACCTGCTTGGCCTGATTGATGACCTGCCCGGCCTGCGGCCGCTCGGCGACCGGCAGCCGGCCCAGTTGCTTGAGCTGCTCGGTGAACAGCCCGCTTTTGCCGAGGTACTTGACGCGCACCTCGTCTAGCAGGCGCAGCTCGGCAGCGGCCGCCACTTGTTGCCGGGCCTCGGTCAACAACTCATCGATGCCGGGCTTGGCGTCGGCTTCCATCTTGGTTCCTCGACTCATCTGGTCTGTTCCGAAAACAACGAAGGGGAAAGACCCGGACAGGCCTTCCCCCTTCGACGTCAGATTCGCGCGGCGGCAACCGCGCGGCCGGCTTGCTCAGTTCGCGAGGGCGGCCTTGGCCTGTTCAGCGAGCTTTTCAAACGCCGTCATGTCATGCACCGCCAGATCGGCCAGCATCTTGCGGTCGACCTCGATGCCGGCCTTGTTCAGGCCGTCCATGAAGCGGCTGTACGACAGCTCGCACAAGCGGGCCGCGGCATTGATGCGCTGAATCCACAGGGCGCGGAACTGGCGTTTTTTCTGGCGGCGGTCGCGATAGGCATATTGACCGGCCTTGATCACCGCCTGTTT
>JBFZDU010000349.1:0-4138 GCA_041307205.1 Gammaproteobacteria bacterium
CGCTGGTCGGGTAGAACTGCTGCAGCCGCGGCGTCTGCTCGGGCCAACCGAGGGTGGAGAAGGGCCACAGCGCCGAGCTGAACCAGGTGTCGAGGACGTCTTCGTCCTGCTGCAGCGGGTAGTCTGCCGCCAGGCCGTGCTGCGCGCGCACCGCGGCCTCGGAGCGGCCGACCTAGACGTTGCCCGCGGCGTCGTACCAGGCGGGGATGCGGTGGCCCCACCAGATCTGGCGGCTGATGCACCAGTCCTGGATGTTGCGCATCCACTCGTAATAGGTGTTCTTCCAGTTGTCCGGCACGAACCGGATGCGGCCGCTCTCCACCGCCTCGATCGCCGGTTTGGCGAGCGGTCCGATCTTGACATACCACTGGTCGGTCAGCAGCGGCTCGATCACCGCGCCCGAGCGATCGCCGCGCGGCACCATCAGCTTGTGATCGACGATCTTGTCCAGCAGGCCCTGCGCCTGCAGGTCGGCGACGATGGCCTGGCGTGCCGCATAGCGGTCCAGGCCGACATAGCGGCCGGGGATCAGCTCGCCTTCGCCGCTGGCGTTGGCGCGGACTGCCGCGTCGACCGTGAAAATGTTGATCAGGCCACCGTGCGCCTGCTGGCTGATCGGCGTTTCGTCGCGGTGGCGTTGCCACACGGCATAGTCGTTGAAGTCGTGGGCCGGGGTGATCTTGACGCAGCCGGTGCCGAACGCGGGGTCGGCGTGTTCGTCGGCGATGATCGGGATCCGCCGCCCGGTCAAGGGCAGCTCGACCAGTTCGCCGATCAGGTGTTTGTACCGCGCATCGTCCGGGTTCACCGCCACCGCGCAGTCGCCGAGCAGGGTCTCCGGGCGGGTGGTGGATACGACCAGCTGGCCCTGGCCGTTGGACAATGGGTAGCGCATGTGCCACATGTTTCCGGCCTCTTCCGCCGAGATCACCTCGAGGTCGGAAACGGCGGTGTGCAGCTTGGGGTCCCAGTTGACCAGCCGCTTGCCGCGGTAGATCAGACCCTCCTCGTACAGCCGGATGAACACTTCCTGGACCGCGGCCGACATGCCCTCGTCCATGGTGAAACGTTCGTGCCGCCAATCCAGCGACGAGCCCAGGCGGCGCAGCTGGCGGGTTATGTTGCCACCCGATTCGGCCTTCCATTCCCACACCCGTTCGATGAACCGGTCACGGCCCAGGTCGTGACGGCGCAGTCCGGCCGCCTCGAGCTGGCGTTCGACCACCATCTGGGTCGCGATCCCCGCATGGTCGGTGCCCGGCTGCCACAGGGTCGGGCGGCCGCGCATGCGGTTGAAGCGCACCAGGGTGTCCATCACGGTGTTGTTGAAGCCGTGCCCCATGTGCAGGCTGCCGGTCACGTTGGGCGGCGGGATCATGATGCAGTAGGGCTGCGGCCCGTCGCCGACCGGTTCGAAATAGCCCTGTTGTTCCCAGGTCCGGTACCAACGTTGTTCTATGGCGTGAGGGTCGTAGGTCTTGTCCATGGGTTCCGGATCGTGTCGAGGGTGGGGCGCGGGCGAAAGAGCGAAGTATACCGCCTGGGCGCTACCCCGGTGGCGCCGCTCCGTCCCGGTGCGCTGCGCCGATCTGGCGGATGTGGCCGGGCTGGGGTAACCTCGCGGTCTGCGCCCCGGCGGGCGCCGAACCAGAATGACGACAAGGAACCTGGCAGGCCCGAGTCCTGGGGCCCCGGCCGGATCAAGGGGGGGGCTGTATGAGCCTGGTTGCCGAAATCGCCGCTCTGCCGGGTGTGGTGGCGGTGGGCGAGTATTCCTACCGCGGCGACCGCTACAGCTTCCGCGGCGATCTGCCCGAGGAACTGGCGCGCATGGCCGCCATCATGTGTCGCGCCACCAGCATGAGCGCGCACATGCAGACCAGCCTGCTCGAGTCCTTCTGCCCGGGTTGCGGCAGCACCCCACCGCGCGGCTGGATCGTGCGCGGGCCGCGTTACACCGTATGCAATGTCGCCAACGTGTTCTGTTTCCTGGACAACGCCCGGGGCTCCCTTAACCAGGTCATGGGCGTGCTGACCGAGCGGCTGGCCAACGTGGCGCACGACCTGGTCTGAGGCGACGCGGTGGGGGCGTCAACGGCATTCACCGGAGGGGAATCTGCATGGCTGATCTGAGCCAGCTGATGGGTTTGGAGGGCGCGGTTGCGGCCTTTGCCATGAACGACCGCGGCGAGCTGTTGGAGCATCGCATCGCCGCGGGCAACGACATCGGCCCGCAGGCGCTCGACCTGCTGAGCCATATGTGCGTCGCCAACATGGCGATCGCGACCATGCAGGCGCGGGGCTGGGAGGCGGCCTCTGAATACCAGGGCTTCTACCCCATCCAGGGGTTCACCCTGGTGGGCTTCGACTGGTCGGCAGTGACCAACGGCCGGGTCGGCGTGGTGGTGCGCAATCAACAGGTCGACTACCAGGCCGCCTATGCGCTGCTGGACCGGCACGGGGAGGGCGGGTGAGCCGCCGCCTGCTCGCGCTCGACGGCGTGGTCGCCGTCAGCCAGTTCCGGGACGACGGGGCCTTCGTGGCCGGGTGCGGCTTGCTGCCGGACCCGGAGCTGGCAGCGCTGGCGCGCTTCGCCCATGACTACAAGCGCATCGTGCAGGGCAATGCCGACCAGTTGGCGATGTTCACGGGCCTGCCGGGTTGGACCCCGCCCGGTGGCTGGATCGTGCACGGCCGGATCATGAGCGTGTGCAGCATGGGCAACCTGGTCTGCGTGCTCGAAAATGCGGCGGCGGATCTGTCCGAGGTGATGCGGGAACTGGCCGAGGTGGCGCGTTATTGAGGCGGGAGTGACGGCGTGGCGGCGCTGTATGGCACCTGGAACCGTTGTATGATCCAAGGCCGACCACGTAAACGGCCAAGGTCGCCGGCCAATCAGGAACCATAGTCATAGTCACGCCAGTCGTCATCCCTCGCTCCGAGCACATCATTTCCAGGGCCAATATCTCCGAAGCCGCCCTGAAGGTTCTGTACCGGCTCAAGAACGCCGGCTTCCAGGCCCATCTGGTCGGGGGCGGCGTGCGCGACCTGCTGCTGGGTCGCGAGCCCAAGGACTTCGACATTGCCACCGATGCGCGGCCGGAGCAGGTGCGTGAGGTGTTTCGGAACTGCCGGCTGATCGGGCGGCGCTTCCGCCTGGCGCACGTGCATTTCGGCGGCGAGATCATCGAGGTGGCGACCTTCCGCGGCCTGGGGGCCGGCGCCGAGGAGGCGGGGCGGCAGACCGAGAACGGCCGGCTGCTCCACGACAATGTCTACGGCAACATCGAAGAGGACGCGCTGCGCCGCGATTTTTCGATCAACGCCCTCTACTACAACATTGAAGACTTCTCGGTCATCGACTACGCCGACGGCATGGCGGACCTGCAGGCCGGCGAGCTGCGGCTGCTCGGCGATCCGGAGCAGCGCTACCGCGAAGACCCGGTGCGAATGCTGCGGGCGGCACGCTTCGCCGCCAAGTTGGGCTTCCGCATGCACCCGGCCACCGAGGCGCCGATCACCCGCCTTGGTTCATTGCTGGGGGAGGTGCCCCCGGCGCGGCTGTTCGACGAACTGCTCAAGTTGTTTCTGTCCGGTACCGCGGTGGCTGCGTTCGAAATCCTGCGCCAGCATGGGCTGTTTGCCCAGCTGTTCCCGGACACCGAGGCGTGTCTCGCCCACGAGGAGCACGAGTTCCCCTTGACCCTGGTGCTCAAGGGCCTGGAGAACACCGACCTGCGGGTCAACGAGGGCAAGCCGGTCACCCCGGCCTTCCTGTTCGCCGTGCTGCTGTGGGAGCCGGTGCGGCGCCTGGCCGAGGACCTCGAAGCGCAGGGCGTGGCGACCCATCCCGCGCTGCAGGAAGCGGCGACCACGGTGATCGAACGGCAGACGGCGCGGATCGCCATTCCGCGGCGCTTCAGCGTCCCGATGCGCGAGATCTGGCTGCTGCAGCCGCGGTTCGCACTGCTGCGCGGCAAGCGGCCGCAGCGGACGGCGGCCCACCCGCGGTTCCGCGCGGCCTATGATTTCCTGTTGTTGCGCGCGGCGGCCGGTGAGGCCGACCCGGAACTGGTGACCTGGTGGAGCGATTTCCAGGGGAGCGTGGCGCCGGTGGCCAGGCCCGGCCCCAGTCGAC
>JBFZDU010000350.1:0-5797 GCA_041307205.1 Gammaproteobacteria bacterium
ACAGGTACTCGTCGTCGGGGTCGGTCATGGCGACCTCGACCGCGTGCTCGGTCTCGGCCAGGGGCATGACCTGGTTGCGCTTGAGGAACTCCAGGCTCATGCGATCCAGGCATTCGGGCGCCGTGTGGTAGCGCTCGGGGCCGGCCAACGGCAGCCCGCGCTGCTCGGCAATGGCGGTCGCGACGTCGCGCTCGGCCACGAAGCCGAGCTGGACCAGCAGGGTGCCGAGGCGTTCCCTGGTGTCGCGCTGCACGCGGATGGCGCGCTCCAGTTCGGCCGGTTCGAGTTTGCCGCCGGCTATCAGGGCCTCACCGATGCGATCGGGCACGTGGAATCACCTGTGGGTGCAGTGGGATGGACACAGGATAAACCAAGCCCCCGATCAAAGGTGCGACGGGGCGGTGGTTCCGGGCGGTGCGCACTGCTACCGGGCGGGTTGACGCCGGTTCTGCAGACGGGTGGTGGGGGGTGGTGGCGGGGCGCGTTACCAGCCGGCCCCGTGGCGGAGCGCATCGCCGAGGGTCGTCAGCTCGGCGCGCTCGCGCGGCAGTAGAAACGCTGGGTTCAGCGATACTCGGCGAGGGTCTGGCCGCAGTCCGGTGCACCACCCGTTGCCGCTTTGGCCGGCCCAACAGTGGCGCCGAGTAGCACCGCCGCCGCCAGTAGCAAGGTCCCCAATGTCAGCTGCTTGAGTGAGTTGGTCGTGTTCATTGTGTGTGTGCACTTGTCGCCAGTTACCCTATCAGGATGTAAGCAGGGTTTGTGCCATAAATGCCGAACGTCCCTGGACATGGTCCTGGTGAAGCAAGAAATACCCGATGCAAGCGTTTAAAACCAATAAGTTGATTCAGGTCCTGGGTTACTTGACGAGGGCGCGTCGGATTGACCGATGTGGATGGTCCCGGCTGCGCCGGCGGGGGCGGTGGTCGGAGTGTAAGATTCTTCGACAGCTTTTAGGGGCGTACTTCGCGTCGCCGCATCGGGCGGCAGCCCAGTCTTCGGCCGGACGGGGTTTTCGTTACCGTCAGGCGGCGCTCCCCCAAGTGTAAAAATAGCTGTCACTGAGCGCTTTTCGGCCGTTACGGCCATATCAAGGGCTTTTTGCCAGGGCCTGGCGCCGACTTTCGGCTCTGGTGGCGTGTTGCGACGGGGGCCATTGCCTCATGGCATGGACCCGGGGCCTTGGCTGGGGCGCCTGGTCGCCCCTGGCCCATAAGAAGCGGGTCCCGCGGCGGTGCCGCGACCGGCCCCGTCAGGTATTTTTACACTCGCGCTCTGTTCACGCTGAATGCGGAAACGGTAAGGGGCTCTGCAGGCGCAGGGAGGGCCCGTCGGTCGCGTCTTCGCCCTGAATTTTACGCGCCACAATGGGCCAGGCCTAGAGCCTGGATGCGGTAAATTTCTATTTATTAATATATAGTTATGCTTTTTCTGGCAGGCCCCCTGGGGGCGTTGTCGGCAGCCGGCTGCCCAGAGTCGCGAGACCGACGTGCTGGTTCTGGCGCAATGATTGCTTGATAGTCTGCAGCAATCTCTAGTAGGCAGATCTTAACGGACCCCGAGCGATGAACAACAACCCGAATGCGATGCGCCAAGCAGGCAAAAAACGGACTGCGCCGCTGTGCCTGGCGGCAGCGCTGCTCAGCGCTCCCCTTGCGGCCAACGCCTACACCATCACCACGACCCAGATCTGCGATGCCGCGACGCAAGCCTGCGAGGGCAGTCCGGAGTCAGACGTCTTCAAGGTGACCATCGTCGACGATGGCATTGGGACCGATACCGACTTTACCGTCGACTGGCTGGTGCCGGCAGGGACGGTGGGGACCAGCGCACTGCCCGTGAACCTCGTGGCCTCCAGCACCTGGACCATCAGCAGCTTTGGTTCCGACGCCCTGGACCTGAACATAGTCATCGCCAACGACACCGATCTGAGCCTGCTCCCCGGCACCAACGCCAGTATCCTGTCGTTCGGCTTCGGCGTGGAGCCCGATTCGACCGCGAGCCTGCTCAGTTCGGGTACCTATTTCGACACCGTGACCGACGGACAAGGAGCCAACCAGACCTTCCCCGGCGGTTTCAAGCAGATCGACGTCTGTATCTTCACCGCCGGCTGCACCGGCGGGGACATCAATACGGGCCTGGCGGCGGGCGCCTCCGACACCCTGGCGATTCAGGTCTCGCCGACGGTCGGGACCTATAGCAATACCATCGAGCTGCTGTTCTTCCCGCTAAAGTTCCAGGGCACCTGGGGTTCCTTCGAGCCCGCCGGCACGCCGGGCTCGGACCCGGGTTCCGATCCCGGCCCCGGTATCCCGGTCCCCGCTCCCTTGGTCTTGATCGGCCTGGGTGGCCTGCTGCTCGGCTGGCGCAGCCGCAAGCCGCGCTGAAAGCGGCTGCCAATTTCGCATTTTTTGACACGGCACCTGCGGGTGCCGTGTGCGTTTTGGCCCGCCCGCAGACCCGCGCGCTACTGTTCCCGGCCCGGTGTCCCAGGTTGCCAGGACCGCCGTGCGCTCAGCGCCCTTGGCGCAGCCTGTGCAGGCGCTGCTCGGCCAAGTCCCGTTCCGGGAAGGGCTCGCGCATGTCGAGTGCCCGCTGCAGTTCGCGTGCCGACTCATCCGGGCTGCCGTATTCCTCCAGTGCCACGGCCAGGTGATAGCGGATCGTCGGCACCCGGCTGTTGCGCGCCAGGGCGTCGCGCAGATGGGTGAGGCCAGGCTCCAGTTCGCCCAGCTGCACCAGGCTCCAGCCGAGGGTATCCAGGATGGCCGGATTGTGCGGGTCGAGTTCGTAGGCGCGTTGGGCCGCGCGCAGCGCGCGCTCGCCGTCGACCTGTAGCAACAGGTTGGCCAGGTTGTTGTGTATCGCGGCATCGTAGGGTCGGAGCCTGGCCAAGCGCGCGTACACATCCCGGGCACCGGCCGGGTCGCCCGAGCGTTCGAGGTGTTCGGCCAGGGCGCGCAGCACCGGGACCTGATCTGGGTGGACCTCGTCCCAGGCACCCAGCGCCGCGAGCGCCTCGTCTGCACGTCCCGCCAGCACCAGGGCGCGATACAGGCTGACCATGAGTTCCGGCTGCTCCGACCGGGTCAGGGCCTGCCGATACAGCGCAATCGCCTCTTCGGGCAGGTTTTGCGCCAGCTGAATGTCGGCGAGCAGGGTATAGGCCGCCAGGTTATCCGGGTCGCGCGCCAGGACCTCCGTCACTTGCGCCGCCGCCGGGCTGAACTGGCGTTGCCGTGCGAACAGCGCCCCCAGTTCCAGCTGGGCCGCGCTTGACAGCGGGCTTTCCTTGAGCGCCAGACGCAGATTGTGTTCTGCGGCAGGCAGGTCGCCGGCGCGCGCCTGCAGTCTGGCGATGCCTATGAGCTGGTCGGCATTGAAGCCAGCCAGTCGGGTCGCGTCTGTCAAAACATTGCGTTCGGCTGCGACCTCACCGCGCGCCAGGTGCACTTCGGCCAGGCCCTTCAAGACCAGCAGATTCTCCGGCAGGAGGCGCTTGAGGGCCTCTACGAGCTGCAGCGCGTCGGTGGCCCTGGCGTCGGCGATATACAGCCTGGCCAGTTCGAGAATTGGGCGCACCGCCTGCGGATTACGCTGGCGGATGCGTTCGAGGTGCTGAATCGCCGCGCCGCGGTCGCTGCGGGCGAGCGCCAGGCGCGCGGCCTCCTGCAGGGCAAAGGGATCTTCCGGGTTGGCCTGAAGCAACAGCGCGAGGGCCGCGGCGGCGCTGTCGGTGTTGCCCTGCAGAAGGTCGAGCTTGATCAGATTGATGCGGGCCGGGTGAAAGCCGGGGGCCTTGGCCAGGAGTGCTTCCAACAGGCGGCGTCCCGTGGCCTGGTCGCCCTGCGCGACGGCGACCGCCGCCTGCAGGTTGAGTGCCACCAGGTTGTCGGGTTGCAGCTCGACCACCTGATCGGCGACCGCTCGCGCGGCGTCGAGTCGGCCTTCGCTCAGGTACAAGATCCCCAGGAACACCGAGGATCCGCCACTGCCGGCGGGATCCTGCTCGACCAAGCGGCGAAAGGTCTCGATGGCCTGGTCGGTTCGCCCTTGCTCGAGTTGCGACAGCCCGATGCGGCTGATCAGACCCGGGTCGTTCTCGATCTGTTCGAGGGCGGACTGGTAGTAGCGTTCCGCCGCGGCGTAATCGTGCAGGAGATTGTTGACGTCACCCAGCATCACCAGGATCTGCGGGTCGTCTGGCGTGGTCGCCGCCAGGCGCGTAAGCAGGCGTGATGCCTCGACCACCTTGCCCATGCGCAGCAGCAACGTCGCCAGTTGCAGGTTCGCTGCGAGATCCTCGGGTTTGTAACTCAGGTACCGGTTAAGAAAGCCGTAGGAACTGCCGTACTCCGCACTTTCGAAGGTGACCATCGCGGCCAGCATGAGCAGGGTCGTGTTGTCGCCGAGGTCGGCCGGCGCCGTTTGGTTGACCAGGTCCGATGCCCGCCGCATCGCCTCTTTCGCCTCGGCGGCCCGGCCGAGCTTTCGCAGCGCCTGCGCGTACAGATAGTGCGCTTCGACGGCAGTGGGGCGCGCCGTCCGAATCTGATCCAACAAGTCCGCGGCCGGTTGCGGCTGGCCGCCGTCGAGCAGGGCCATAGCCTCGCCGAGGGCGGCCTTCTCGTGGGCGGGATCCAGGCTCGTCGCTTGGCGAAAGTGCTGCGCGGCCAACGCGAATTCGCCGCGCGCCTGGTTCAGCGTACCCATCAGGAACCAGGCTTCGACGCTGCCTGGGGAGTGCGCCAGGACGTCGGCGATCAGGGGCGCCGCTTCGGCATACTTTTGCTGCTGCAGCAGCACCCGCGCTTGACCCAGCAACGCCTGGGTGTGCCCGGGTGCGAGTTTCAGCGCCTCGGCATAGGCGATCTCCGCCCCGACCGGATCCTTGTGGCCGAGCCGTGCCTTGCCCAGCTCGACCCACAGGTCCGGTTGCAGTGCCAGCGGGTACTCGTTCGGGCGCAGGCTGTCGATGATTGCCTGGTGCTTGCCCAGTTCTTGGCGCGCCTGGGCGAGCGGGAGGGCCGTCAGGGTGGGGTCGGCGCCGAGCTTGAGCGCCAGGGACAGCTCGTTTTCGGCCTGCAGCGGATTGCCCAGGGCCAGTTGCAGACGACCCATCAGGATGCGCGCTGGCAGTTGGCCCGGATCGCTTTGCAGCGCGTTGCGCAGTTGGATCTCGGCCCCTTTCAGATCGCCGTCGTTGAACCGGCTGATCGCGTCTTCGTAATAGCGGAACGCCACGGCATCGGCCGCGGCGACACCGCCGGTGAGCAGGAGCGCCGCCAGTACGGCGCTCCGCAGCGGGTGCAGACAGGTGGACTTGCGCATGGCTTGATCCAGGCTGATGGTTGCGGGCCCCGGGGGCCACGGGAACAGCGCTGACAAGGATACATCGCCACGTCGGTGGCCGCCGGGCTGGGGTTGGTCGCCGACGGGAAGCGGTTTGACCGCCCGGCACCCTGGCTGCTGTAATTTGCGCCCTGCTCCGAGTCGGTTGATCTCGATGACACTGCAACCCGTGATCCTGTCCGGCGGTGCCGGTACCCGCCTGTGGCCGCTGTCGCGCAGCGCCTACCCGAAGCAGTTCCTGCCCCTGGTGGACCGCGATGTCACCTTGCTGCAGGCGACCGCCGCGCGCCTGGATGGCCTGGTCGGGGTTGATTTGTTGGCGCCGATCGTGGTTTGCAACGAGGCGCACCGGTTCCTGGTCGCCGAGCAGCTGCGCGCCAGCGGCCATCCGGCCGACCGGATTCTGCTTGAATCGATCGGCCGCAACACGGCGCCGGCGCTGACC
>JBFZDU010000351.1:0-5437 GCA_041307205.1 Gammaproteobacteria bacterium
AGGATGGGCATATGCACCAGCGGCGATTCGCTCTGCTGCACCAGGATGCCGCCGTCGGCCAGGGCCCGGTGGCAGGCGGCGTAGAACTCGGGGGTGAACAGCACCTCGCCGGGGCCGACCGGGTCGGTGGAGTCGACGATGATCACATCCAGGGCACCGGGTGCCGCGTCCTTGATCCATTGAATGCCGTCGATGAACAGCAGCGTGGCGCGCGGGTCGGCGTTGGCCTCGCACAGTTCGGGGAAATACTGTTCGGCGACGCGCGTGACGCGCTCGTCGATGTCGATCTGGGTCACCTGCTCCACCTCGGGGTGCTTGAGCACCTCGCGCAGCGTGCCGCAGTCGCCGCCGCCGATGATGGCGACCCGGCGCGGTTCGGGGTGGCTGTAGAGCGCCGGGTGCGACATCATCTCGTGGTAGAGAAAATTGTCCCGGCTGCTGACCATGGTGCAGCCGTCGATCAGCATCAGCCTGCCCCAGGCCGTGGTGTCGTAGATCGCGATGGTCTGAAAGGCGGATTGCTCCTCGTGCAGCTTGCGCGTGGCCTTGAGCGAAAAGGCCGAGCCGCAGTCCTCGCAGGCCTCGGAGATCCAGCTGTGGTCGAGCGTCATGAGTCGGCTTCCGGCGTGGCTTGGCGTCGCCGCGCACGATACCGGCCACCCCGGGGCCTCGCAAGCGCATTCCGCCGCCGCGGCGACCGGGCCATAATCCGGCCAGCCATCAACCGAGAACGCCATGACCGCGCACGTCGAGAATGTCCCCCAGACCTATGGTATCGGGCGCTGGGGCGAGGGTTATTTCGGGATCAACCCGCAGGGGCATGTCACGGTGCGGCCGGATCCCGACCAGCCGATCGAGATCGACCTGCACCGCCTGGCCCACGAGCTGCGCGAGGCGGGCCTGGCCTGGCCGGTGCTGGTGCGCTTCAACGCCATCCTGCATCACCGCGTGCGGGCGCTGTGCCGGGCCTTCGCCGCGGTGGCGGGCGAACTGGGCTATCGCGGCCGCTATACCGCAATCTACCCGATCAAGGTCAACCAGCAGCGCAGTGTGATCGATGAATTGTTGGTCGGCGGGGGCGACGGCATCGGACTGGAGGCGGGCAGCAAGCCGGAACTGATGGCGGTGTTGGCGCACGCCCAGCCGGGCGGCACCATTGTCTGTAACGGCTACAAGGATCGCGAGTACATCCGGATGGCGCTGATCGGCCGGCGCCTCGGCCACCAGGTGTTCATCGTGATCGAAAAGGCATCGGAGCTGGATACGGTGCTCGCCGAGTCGGCGGCGCTCGGGATCGAGCCCCTGCTGGGGGTGCGGGTGCGCCTGGCCGCCGTGGCGAGCGGCAAGTGGCAGAACTCCGGCGGCGAGAAATCCAAGTTCGGGCTCTCCGCGGCACAGTTGCTCGACCTGGTCGCGCGTTTGCGCGCAGCCGACCAGTTGCACTGGCTGCAACTGCTGCATTCGCATATCGGTTCGCAGATTCCAAACCTGCGGGACATCCGCCGCGGCATTGGCGAGGCGGCGCGCTTCTACGCCGAGTTGCGCCGGCTCGGTGCGCCGGTGCGGATCGTCGACGTGGGCGGCGGCCTGGGGGTGGATTACGAGGGCACGGGCACGCGCAACTACTGCTCCATGAACTACGGCCTGGAGGGTTATGCGCGCGAGGTGGTGCGCGCGCTGGCGCACGTCTGCGACGCCGACGGGCTGCCGCACCCGGCCATCTTCACCGAGTCCGGCCGTGCCATGACGGCCCATCACGCGGTCTTGATCACCAACGTGATCGGCCGCGAACCGGCCGAGGTGGAAGGCGCGCTGCCACCCAGCCTGGACGACGACCACGAGGCCCTGCACTGGTTGCGCAACGAACTGGAGTCGCTGGCGCAGCGCTCGCCGATCGAGGCCTTCGAGGAGGCCCGTCACCTGTTCGACGAGGCGCACGAGTTGTTCGGGCAGGGTGCCATGACGCTGGAGCAGCGCGCCAGTGCCGAGCGGCTGTTCTATGCCATCGCGCACCGGGTGCGCGCGATGCTGCGGCCCGAGTCGCGCCGGCACCGGGTCCTGCTGGACCAGCTCAACGAGCTGCTGGCCGACCGGGTGTTCTGCAATTTCTCGCTGTTCCAGTCGCTGCCCGACATCTGGGCGATCGAGCAGATCTTTCCGGTGATGCCGCTGCACCGCCTCGACGAGCCGACCCAGGCCAGTGCCATGCTGCATGACCTGACCTGCGACTCGGACGGCTGCATCGAGAACTATGTCGACCAGGACGGCGTGGAGACGACCCTGCCGATCCACGTACCCAGGCCGGGCGAGGACTACCTGCTCGGCATCTTCCTGGCCGGCGCCTACCAGGAGATCCTCGGCGACATGCACAACCTGTTCGGTGACACCGACGCGGTGAACGTTGCGCTCGATGGCCGCGGCGGCTATCGGTTGATGCAGCCCGAAAAGGGCGATGCGGTGGACGAGCTGCTGCGCTACGTCCACTTTGATCCCGACGAGATGCTGCAGCGCTATGTG
The DNA here is from genome assembly GCA_041307205.1 of Gammaproteobacteria bacterium. Taxonomy (GTDB): domain Bacteria; phylum Pseudomonadota; class Gammaproteobacteria; order Chromatiales; family Chromatiaceae; genus JARRQB01. The sequence goes on from JBFZDU010000351.1 coordinate 2,518, forward strand.
GACAAGCTGCAGGCCGAGGGGGTGGGCGAGGCGCTCATGGACAGTTACTACCGTGAGCTCAAGGCCGGGCTGCAGGGCTACACCTACCTGGAGGACTGAGTCGGGTTCAAAGCAGAACGCTGGCGCTGGCGCCGGCCGCCAGGGCCAGCAGCACCGGGACGCCGAGCGGCCGCCCCAGCGCCTGGCCGCCGATGACCGCCGCGATCACGCCCTTGACCAGGGTGTTCACGGCGGCCGTCAGCGTGATCGCCTGGGCGGCGGTGGCGGCCAGCAGTTCGGCGTTGGCGCCCATGCGTGCCAACGAGATGTTGATGGCGTCCACGTCCGTGACGCCCGAGAACCCCGCGAGCAGGAACAGGCCGGGCGTCCCCAGCCACTCCTGCAGGGCCTTGCTGGCCAGGAGGATGGCGGCCAGCAGCAGGGTGAAGGCGAGCGCGGTGCGCAGCTCGAACGGGTTGCGCAGTTGCTGCGGCGTGGTTTCCTCCGCTGTGCCGGCACGGCGCAGGGTGATCAGGCCCCAGGCGTACAGCACGCCCGCCATGACGGTCAGCGGTGGTGCCAGCAGCCATGCCGTGGCGGGGTGGATGACGCCGGCGACCAGCAGCATGCGCGGGAACATGGTCGCGGATGCCACCAGGATGCCAGCGGCCAGCTGCGGTACCAGGTCGGGTCGCTGCCGCGCCAGCCGGGCGAAATTGAGGGTGACCGCCGTGGACGAGGCCAGGCCGCCGAGCAGGCCGGTGGCCAGCAAGCCGCGCGCCGCCCCGGCCAGCTTGATGCCGAAGTAGCCGACGTAGGAGATGCCGGCGATCAACACCACCATCCACCACAGCTCATAAGGATTGAGCGCCTGCCAGGGCCCGAAGCCCTGATCGGGGAGCACCGGCAGGGCGACCACGGAGATCAACAACAGTTGCAGGGTGGCGCGCAGTTCGCGCTGTTCGAGGTGTTGTTCGATGCGGTGCAGCAGCGGCTTGAGGCTCAGCACCGTCACCATGACCACCGCCGCGGCGGCGGGGACGACCGGCGGGCCGCGCAGTGCGGCCGCGCCGAGCACATAGGTCGCGAGTGCCGCCAGGACCGTGGTGATACCGAAGTCCTGGTCCGCCTGCACCGTCAATACATGGGCGACGGCAAGCAGCAGCGCCAGCCCGATGAACACGAACCCGAGCAGCAGCAGGCGCTCGCCCGAGAGCATGGCGGTGACCGCACCCAACAGGGCGACGATCCCGAAGGTCCGGATGCCGGCGATCTTGCTGCCGGTGCCGGACTCGACTGCCCGTTCCTGCCAACCGCGCTCCAGGCCCACCAGCATGCCGATGGCGAGCGCCGTTCCCAGCCGGGTGAGCAGTTCGAGTTCGGACATGGCGCGGAACCTGTGCTGAACAAAATCATTATCGGATGCGGGGCCGGGATTTGCGCTGACCGAAGTCCATGGAAGCCATGGCTGGCCCATGGTCCGGGGTGCGGCGCGCCTGCCCGGGCCGGCAACGGGGGCCCGGGCGGGCCTTGCAGCGCGCTCGGCCTGTGGTCATCCTTCGGGCTTCGATCGGCCGCAGGTCGGCGACAACGCGGAAACTCGGACATGGCCCAAGCTCCCTTCATTCTGGTCGACGGCTCCTCTTACCTGTTCCGCGCCTACCACGCCCTGCCACCGCTCACCAATGCGCAGGGTGCTCCCACCGGGGCGGTGGTCGGCGTGGTGAACATGCTGCGCAAGCTGATCGAGGAGTACGGACCGCGCCACATCGCCGTGGTGTTCGACGCCCCGGGCAAGACCTTCCGCGATGAGCTGTACCCGGCGTACAAGGCCAACCGCCCGCCCACGCCGGCGGACCTGGCTGCGCAGATCCGGCCGCTGCACGAGGTGGTGCGGGCCATGGGTCTGCCGTTGCTCCTGGTCGAGGGCGTGGAAGCCGACGATGTCATCGGGACCCTGGCGCGGCAGGCCGAGGCGCTCGGGATGGATACCCTGATCTCCACCGGCGACAAGGACATGGCGCAGTTGGTCAGCGACCGGGTCACGCTGATCAACACCATGTCCGACACGCTCACCGACCGCCAGGGGGTGATTGACCGATTCGGGGTGACGCCCGAGCAGTTCATCGATTACCTGGCACTGGTGGGCGACAGCGTCGACAACATCCCTGGCGTCCCCAAGTGCGGCCCCAAGACCGCGGCCAAGTGGCTGGCCGAATACGGCACGCTGGATGCCGTCATGGCCCATGCCGGGCAGATCAAGGGCAAGATCGGCGAGCAGCTGCGCGCCGCGCTGGAGCAGCTGCCGCTGTCGCGCCGGCTGGCGACCATCAAGACCGACGTGGCGCTCGACGTCGGCCCCGCGGAGCTGTGTCCGGGTGAACCGGACACCCAGCGCTTGCGTGAACTCTATGGCTGGATGGGGGCGCGGCGGCTGTTGGCCGGCCTGGACGCCGCCGCCGCGGACCTGCCGGCGCCGCCGGGGCCAGCGGTGCGCACGGCGGCCGGCCACGAGACGGTATTCGACCGGGCCGGGTTCGAGGGCTGGCTCGCACAGCTCGAGCGCGCACCGCTGTTCGCCTTCGATACCGAGACCACCAGCCTGAACTACATGCAGGCCGAGATCGTCGGGGTGTCGTTCGCGGTCACGCCCGGCGCTGCGGCCTATGTGCCGCTCGGGCACCGCTACCCGGGGGCGCCCGATCAGCTCGATCGCGACTGGGTGCTGAACCGGCTCAAGCCGCTGCTCGAATCGAGCCGCCACCACAAGGTCGGTCAGAACCTCAAGTACGATATGAGCGTGCTGGCCAACCACGGCATCGGGCTCAAAGGCATCGCCTACGACACCATGCTGGAGTCCTATGTGCTCGACAGCACCGCGACCCGCCACGACATGGACTCGCTGGCCGAAAAGTACCTGCAGCACAAGACCATCCATTTC
>JBFZDU010000352.1:0-5190 GCA_041307205.1 Gammaproteobacteria bacterium
GCTGCACCTGGACCTCGGCCTGCCAGGGTTCGCGGCGCAGGTAGTAATGCCGCACCATGCCGTTGAAATCGAATGGCCGTGCGGTACCGGCGTACAGCTGCACCGCGGTGACTTCCGGCATCTGCCGCACCAGCTCGGCGATCTGCAGTGCCCGGTTGGCCGTATCCGCGAGGGCCGTGCCCTCCGGCATGTCCAGCACGATCGAGAATTCGGGCTTGTTGTCGAGCGGCAGCATCTTCACTGCCACCCAATTGAAATAAAAGAACGAACAGGTCAGGAGAAAGACGCCCCACATCCCGAGCCGGAACAGCCGCGCCTTGCTCCGGCTTTCCATCAGCGGGGTCAAGACCCGCCGGTAGAAGCGCTCCCAGAACTCGTTTTCCTTGTGTTCACGCTTTTCCGCATTCTCCAGGTAGTGCATGGAGGGGCGGAACAAGGGGTGAATCGCCAGGTACGGCGTAAATACGAAGGCGGCAAACAGTGAGATGCCCATGGCCACCGACCCCAGCACCGGGATCGGCAACATGTAGGGGCCCATCATGCCGCTGACGAAGCCCATGGGCAGCAGGGCGCCGATCACCGTGAAGGTCGCCAGAATGGTCGGGTTGCCCACCTCGCGCACCGCATCGACCGCCGTGGCCATGTCGGTGCGACCTTCCTCCAGCCAGCGCCGGTAGATGTTTTCGACCACCACGATCGCGTCGTCCACCAGAATGCCGATGGAGAAAATCAGGGCGAACAAGGACACCCGGTCGATGGTGAAGCCGAGGATCCAGGCACAGAACACCGTGAACAGCAACACCACCGGGATGACCAGCAAGACCACGAAGGCCGGGCGCAGGGCGCGGAAAAAACCCCACACCAGCAGGAACACGAAGCCGGTGGCGATAAACAGCTTGAAGATGAGATCCGTGACCTTGTCGTCGGCGGTCTGACCGTAGTTGCGGGTGATGCTGACCTGCACGTCCTGCGGGATCAACCGGCCCTTGAGCGCTTCCACGCTGTCGATCACCTCACGGGCCACGGTCACCCCGTTGCTGCCCTTCTTCTTGGCAACGGCGATGGTCACGGCCGGCACGCCGCGGGCGGCCACGTCCGGATCGGCATTGGCGGCGCCCGTGTAGTAGAGCACCAGGTTCTTCGCATCCTCGGGGCCCTGGCGGACCTCGGCGACGTCGCGCACGAACACCGGGACGCCGTTGTGGCTGCCGACCTTGAGCGCATTGATGTCGTCCACGTCCTGCAGGAAGGCGCCGGTCACCACCGACAGGCGCGAGCCGCCGCTCTCGACATCGCCGGCCTGCACCTCGGCGTTGGCATCCTGGATCGCCTTGGCCACTTGGCCGAGGCTGATCCCGTAGCCGGCGAGGCGTTCGGGGAATACCTCGACCGTCACCTGTTCGGCCCGGCCACCCACCACGAAGCCCTCGCCGGTCTGCGGGATCTGCTTGATTCCCTGCAACACCGACAGCGCCAGGCGGCGCAGCTGGCTGTCGTCCACGTCGGGCACCCCGTCGCCGTTGTAGTCCTTTTCCGACCACAGGGTGATGGTGACTATGGGCACGTCGTCTATGCCCTTGGCCTTGACCAGCGGCGGCAGGACCCCGGGCGGGATCTTGTCCATGTTGGAATCCAGCTGGTCGTTGACCTTGACCAGGGAGACCTCCATTTCCTCGCCCACGTCGAACTCGATCGTGACCATGCCCTGCCCGCGCATCGATGCCGAGTAGACGTGCTTGACGCCCCGGATCTCGGACATGATGCGCTCAAGCGGCTGGATCGCCAGCTGCGCGACCTGGGACGCATTCGCCCCCGGGTACTGCACGAAGATATCGACCATCGGCACCGAGATCTGGGGATCTTCCTGGCGCGGCGTGGCGATCAGCCCGAGCAGTCCCAGCAGGAACATGGCCAAATAGAGCAGCGGGGACAGCGGCGAGTTGATGAAAAACCGCGCCGTCCGGCCTGCCAGGCCAAGGCTGCTCTCCTCCAGCTCGAAGCCGGAAACCGGCGGCTCCGCAGGGCGGGTGTCGAGTTCGCTCATTCCGGTCGAATCCGTCTCTTATTGCGAAACACCGGGCTGGCCCCGGCGTCGCTTTATCGGCTGCAAGCTGTGCAGCTGTTCCGGTCTTGCGCGCCCGCGCTCAACGCGGCGCTCCCGACAGCAACTCGGGACCCGGGTTGGAATAGATCTGGTCGCCCGGCGCCAGGCCCGACAACACCGTGGTCATGCCATTATCCAACCGCCTGCCTTCGCGGATCAGGCGCAATTCCGCTTTGCCACCGGCCCCCTGGACGAACACCACCGGCAGACTGCCGCGGTACCGTATCGCCGTGGTAGGAATGGCCGGCAGTTGTCCCTGTGCGGTAGCGGCCGACTCGTCCGGGATCTGCACCTTGGCATACATGCCGGGCTGCGAAATCCCCGCCGGGACGTCCAGCTTGACCTTGATCGTGTGGCGCCGCGCGTCCGCCATGGGGAAGATCTGGGCGACGCGGACGTCGACCGGCTCGGGGTGATCGTCGAAGGTGGCCGCGCCACTCAACACCTGCATCTCGCGCAACCCGGACGCCAGCCGCGAAGGCACATCCAGTTCGATCTGCAGCCAGGCCACGTCGGCGAACTTGAGCAGCGGTTGACCGGGCTGTACCGTGTCACCCACTTCCACGAACTTATGAATGATCACGCCGTCGAATGGTGCCAGGCTCTTGGTATCACGCAGGTTGGCGTCGATGGCCCGGATTTCCGACTGCGCGCGCACCAGCGCACTGCGCGCCTGCTCGATCGCCGTGGTCGCCCCGTACAGGTCGGCACCACGTTCGGTGCCGCGGTCACGACCACCGAAAAAATCCTCCGCGGGGCGCGTGAACATCTGGTCGAACAGGTTAGGCAGGCCCATGCCACCCGGCGCGCTCTTGGCCTGCGGCGACCACAATTCGCGCGAATACTGCACCCCGGCGTTACGCAGTTGGGCATCGGCCGAGGCCGCCTGGGCGTAGGCCGCGTTGCGCTTGGCCAACAGTTCCGATTCGTCCAGCGCCACCAGCAGCGTGCCGTCGTCGAAGCTGTCGCCTTCGATGCCCGCGATGAACTTGACGCGGCCAGGCAACTGCGCGGCCAGCGTGACTTCCTTGTACGGGACCACGGTGCCGCCGATGGCTACCGTGGGTGTGCGCGAGGACGCCTGCACAGTGAAGACCGGCGGAAACGTCTGCTGCTGCGCCTGCGCGGCACCCGCATAAATAATTGCCGCTGCGACAGCGACTGCCAGCCCCGGTTTTAACATGACCAGTTGCAACCTTATCCGTGTAATCGACCCATTAGACGCAAAAAACCACGGCCCGGCAAACCCGTAGCCGTGGATTGCTGAGCAAGCGTCAGGCCTTGGCCATCACCGAGAAGCTTTTTATGAACGGACCGGCCATCCGCGGGTCCTTGAGCATGGCCCCATAATCACCGACCTTGAATTTCATCTTGCCGGAAGCGAAGGCGGTCCCCAGTCCCATCATGCCCGGCGGCTTGGCGATCCACTTGGACCACTGGTCGGCGCTGGCACGGATGTCCCAGTTGAGTTGTTCGCCGGCATAAGCGCCGCCGGCAACTGCCGTACCGTTCTCGACGGTCAGTACACCCCTGGGTTGGGCATCATCCGGAAAGCCGTAGCCGATCACGCTGTTGAAGCCGATCTCTGCCAGCGGACCGACCAGCGTGGGTTCGGCATTCCAGTGTTCCTTGAAGCTGTTCATCCACTCGGAAGAAAAGAGTTCAGCCATCTTGCCCCCTTACGTAGTTATGTTCGGTGTTGGAAACGGTTGGGTTAGATGCAGCGTCACGACAATGGGTGAGCGCCCCTGAGCGCTTCACGCCCCGCCGCGAGTGGCGAAATTATCCGTGACCCGGCAGGCCAATGCAATGAAACCCGAAGCCGCAGAGCGCATCTCTGCGCCACCTGCCGGCGGAAAACTCATAAGTACTTCAGCAAGTACTTCCTCGCTCTGCCTCCAGCGCCCAGGCAACCTACCCCTGATCGCACGCGCAGGCTACCATCACCGGGGTCAAGCCCAGCCGCCAATCACTATCGCACCACTAGCCGAGGAGTCGCCATGCGCACAACGGGGACGGTCATCGAACACCGCCTGAAGCATCTCGAAAGCCATCTGGAGGAAGAGAACCCGGTCCTCCTCAACACGGTGCGAAGCTTCCGCTTGCTCGACGAGGTGGCGTATCGGATGGGCCTGTTGGAGCATAACGAGTCCTTCGCGACCCAGATCCCCTGGTGGCCGCTGATCGCCGTGCTCGGCACCTTCTCGGCCGGCAAATCGACCTTCATCAATGATTTCCTCAAGGTCAAGCTGCAACGCAGCGGCAACCAGGCCGTGGACGACAAATTCACTGTCATCTGCTTCGCCAACGAGCAGACGCCGCACGCCCTGCCGGGCGTCGCCCTGGATTCCGACCCGCGTTTTCCCTTCTACAAGATCAGCGGCGAGATCGAGAAGGTCGCGCAGGGCGAAGGCTCGCGCATCGATGCCTACCTGCAGCTCAAGACCTGCCCCAGCGAGACCCTGCGCGGCAAGATCCTGATTGACTCCCCGGGCTTCGACGCCGATGCGCAGCGCACCTCCACCCTGCGCATCACCGACCACATCATCGACTTGTCGGACCTGGTCCTGGTGTTCTTCGACGCCCGGCATCCGGAACCGGGCGCGATGCGCGACACCCTCGATCACCTGGTGTCGAACACCATCAAGCGGCCCGACTCCGGCAAGTTCCTGTATATCCTCAACCAGCTCGACACCACCGCGCGCGAAGACAACCCCGAGGAAGTGGTCGCCGCCTGGCAGCGGGCCGTGGGCGAACGCGGTCTGACCGCGGGGCGCTTCTTCACTATCTATAACAAGGATGCGGCCATGCCGATCCCGGACGAGGCCCTGCGCCGGCGCTTCGAGGGCAAGCGGGACAGCGATCTACAGGAGATCCAGGGCCGGATGCAGCAAGTCGAGATCGAGCGCGCCTACCGCATCGTGGGCGCCCTAGAGAAAACCGCGCGCGACCTGCAGGATCAGGCGGCACCGGCGGTGCTGCGAATCATGGAGCGCTGGCGCCGCCGGGTCCTGGTCGGCGATGGCCTGCTGCTCGGACTGGCGGTGGCGGCCTTTATCGCCGTCACCGCCAACCTGGGGCTATGG
>JBFZDU010000353.1:0-3727 GCA_041307205.1 Gammaproteobacteria bacterium
GAGGTAGACAACGACCCGCACTACGTCGAGGGCCGATCGATACTCGCCCGCGTCGCCCTGGCGGAGGGCCGCCACAGCGACGCCATGAACCAGGCCATGAACAGCATCGAAGCGGCCAAAGACCAGCGCTTTACCAGTTTCTTCCCGCGCTTTGAGGTCTACCGCCTGCTCGCCGAAGCACAACTGGCGTTGGCGCTATATCCCGAAGCCGAGGGCAGCTACCGGGTCGCCATCGAAGCACGGCCCACCAGCGCCTCGGCACATTTCGGCCGTGCGCGCGCCCGGATCGCACAAAATGACCACGCTGGCGCCGAGTCCGATCTGGAGCAGGCGCTGGCGCTGCGCCCGGATTACCCGGCGGCCCGCGCCGACCTCGGCATCGTGCTGATCGCGCAAGGCAAGATGACCGAGGGTCTGGCACGCCTCGAAGCTGGGCTAGCGGACGGGTTCGACGATCACCGCCGGCGCTCCGCCATGGCGGAAGCCTACATTGCCCAGGCGAACTGGACTGCGGCACGCGATGCGCTTGAGGCGGCGTTGCGGCACAAGGAGACCGCGCACGAACGGGCCACCCTGGCCAAAGTCCAGTGGCAACTGGGCGAGCGGGCGCAGGCCCGTGAGTCCATCAGTATGGCCTTGCAGCTGGAAGAAACGAGCAGCGATTACGTACTCAGCATCTCGCGGCAACTATCGGCCGATGACTGAGCGGCGGGACCGGGGCGACGCGCTGACCGCGATCCCGGGCGGACCCTGTCGGGATCCGCCGCCCGCTTCCGGCCGACCGCGCGATCAGGAACAGCCGCCGCCCTGCGATGAACCACAGGTGCCGCAGCCACCGCCGCCTACTGGCTGCAGATTGTTGAACACAAACCGCGCATCACCGTTGCCCGCGTCCACGAAATCAATCTCCACGCCACGGATGTACTCCAGCGTGCCGCCATCAACTATGACCTTGAAACTGTCATAGTCGCGGACGTTGTCTTCCTGGCTGAGCTGATCGGTGAAGGTCATGCCGAAGCTCACCCCGCTGCAGCCACCGGGGGTGGCAAAGACGCGCACGCCCTGGATGTTGTCCTCTACCTGACCGATCAATTCGGCCATTTTCGCCTGGGCGGAACCGGTGAGCGTGAGATCCTGGTCAGAGAGCAGGTTAACGGCAGTCGCGGTCATGGGAACACCATTGGATTGGGAGTCAAACAAGGCGTCGATTTTAGCACGGCGCCGGCGCAATTGCCGAGTCCGAACACCCTACTGCGCCTGGGCGCACAACTCGTCCCGGGCGGACAACTCGTACAAATGGCGCTCGGCATCCACCCGGTGTTGCCCCCAGTGCACGCGGTAGCCCAGCCGCCAGCTATCCAAGGTCGGTGCGGGGTCCTGTTCCAGATCCAGCCGGGTCAGGCCGTATTTGAGCTCGCAATAGATGTCAGTGAGGTCGTCGGCGAGGCTGCCGCTCATCTGCTGGCCGTCCTGTGCCAGGTCGTACTGCAACCAATAGGCATCACGGGGGCCGAGCATTTGCCGCAGCCGCGTGAAAAGTTCGAAGCGGGCGTCCAGATCCGCGCGCATCGGTTCACCGCGTTCCGCATTGGCCGGGCCGAGCGCCGCCATGGTCGCATGCAGGCGGGGCAGCAACTCCAGCAGGCGCTGCAGCCACTGATCGTCTGCCGCCTCGGCCGTCTCGATCAGGCGACAGTATTCGCGTGCTGCGTCGAGCACCGCGTGGATCTCGATTCTCATGGGCACCTCCGGCCTGGGCAGACGCACCGCAGATCAACACCGGCCGAAAGGCGGCGGCACGCGGTGCATCACCCGGCGGTGTTAAGTGTAGACGACTCAGCGACCGCGACCGGCCTGGGGCCCCTAGGGTCCGCGGCAAACCGTCGTGGCCCGGGCTCGGGTCCGGCCGTCCGCTTTGCGGACCCCGCAACGACTGGATGGACCATGCCACCGCGGGCGACTTGCCGACTCGGCAATATGCCAAGATTGACATTGCAAATCAGTCTTCTAGCCAGGTTCCGGTCGGACGCAGCCGGGCCGCGGAAGGCCCGCCCGCAACCGCAAGATCTTGCCTTTGTTGGCTGGTACCCATTGCTGCCGGCGCCAGCCACGACATTCAAATGACGACCATCTCAAAGTCGTCCTTGCCGGCACCGCATTCGGGGCACTGCCAGTTCAAAGGCACATCTTCCCATTTGGTACCGGGCGGCAAGCCCTCTTCGGGCAGGCCCTTGGCCTCGTCGTAGACGAACCCGCAGATCACACACATGTAAGTCTTCATTTCGGGGCATGTCCTCCAAAAAAGGTCGCTGATTCTCCCATTTCCGGGCGCCGCGAAAAACACGGCCCACTGCGCTGGTTTACACTCGCCGCATGCTGAAACCGTCCGACAACCCACCGGTGGTACTGTGCATTGCCGGCCACGACCCGGTGGGTGGCGCCGGCATCCAGGCCGACATCGAGACGCTGGCATCTCTGGGTTGCCACGCGGCCACGGCGATCAGCTGCCTGACCGTACAAGACACACTGGATGTCAGCCGGGTAGCGCCGGTGGCGCTCGGCCTGCTGAGCGCACAGATTCAGGCCATCCGCGATGACCTGCCAGTGGCCGCGGTCAAAATCGGCTTACTGGGCGATCCCAAGATCGCCGCCGTGGCGATGGCAGGTCTGACCGGGATCGGCGTACCCCTGGTGTTGGACCCGGTGCTAGCGGCCGGCGGTGGGCGCGACTTCAGCGGCGGCGGCCTGCCCCGGGCCATCGCGGCGCTGTTGCCGCAGGTCAGCCTGCTGACTCCGAACCGCGCGGAGGCGCGCCGCCTCACCGGCGCGCAGGATGCCGACGCCGCTGCGCAGGCACTGCTCGACGCCGGCTGTGGCGCCGTGCTGTTGACCGGAGCCGACGAAGCCACCGGCGACCAGGTAGTCAACCGCTTGTTTCGCCCCGGGCAACCGCCTCAGGACTATGCCTGGCCGCGCCTGCCCGAGCGCTATCACGGCTCGGGCTGTACCCTGGCGAGCGCCTGCGCCGCCCGCCTCGCCTTGGGCGAGGACCTGATGACGGCGGTGCAACTGGCCCAGGAATACACCTGGCAGTCCCTGCGACACGCCCATCACCCCGGCCGCGGTCAAGCCCTCCCGCGCCGGGTCCGGCCATGACCCGGCTGCGCGGCCTGTACGCCATCACGCCGAACCAGCTGGGCACCGGGATCGACCTCAGCGCGGCCGTGGCATTGGCGCTGCGCGGGGGTGCCCAGCTGATTCAGTATCGCGACAAGTCGACCGACCTGCGGCGTCGCCTCGAACAGGCGGCGGCACTGCGCACCCTGTGCCGGGCGGCCGGGGTGCCGCTGATCATCAACGATGACATCGAACTGGCTCGACTGGTAGGGGCCGACGGCGTGCACCTGGGTCGCGATGACGCCGACCCGGCCGCGGCGCGCGCCCGCCTCGGGCCGCAAGCCCTGATCGGGGTGTCCTGCTACGCTGCTTACGCCCGCGCCGAGGCGGCCCGCCGCGCCGGCGCGGACTATGTCGCCTTCGGTAGTTTCTTCCCCTCGCCCACCAAGCCGCTGGCGGTGCGAGCCGGGACCGAACTGCTGCGCCTGGCACGGCGCGAACTCGGCCTGCCGGTGGTTGCGATCGGCGGCATCACGTCCGAGAATGGCCGCGCCCTGGTCAACGCGGGCGCCGACATGCTGGCCGTGATCAGCGCCGTGTTCGATCGACC
>JBFZDU010000354.1:0-2869 GCA_041307205.1 Gammaproteobacteria bacterium
TAGCAAGGTGAATCCGTGCAGATTGACCAGGTAAATGGCGAGGCCGTACAGCCCGCCGGCCAAGAGATTGGGCGCGGTGCGCAGGCGGCCGGCCAAGTGCGCCGCGATCAGGGCATAAGCGATGGACAGCATAAAGTGAATCACCGTGGCGACCAGCAAGATCTCCCATTGCGGCGTCGCTGGTGGTGGGAGGACGTCGGCGCCCATGACGAGGGCCGCAGTCAGGCGTGCATCCCGGAACATGGTTTCGGGGATCGGAATTCCAGCCAGCCACCACATCGCAGACTGGGCCACGGTGGCTATCACGCCGGCGCCGAGTCCAGCAAACAACACCATCGCCAGGTTGGTCGACCCACAGGCGCGCGACCCCGCGCCCCCTTTGGTTGGCGGGACTCTGCTTGCCATTAAATCGATGTTCTCCTGGCCCGCAAGGCGCGATCCGAGTCGGCGCGCCAGTCCTTCTGCGCCTTGCTGCATGACGAGCCCGTGGTTATCAATAAACATCGAGCGGGCAAACGGCGCGATCAGGTTCATCCACCACCGCGTGCTGCGGACGTACCACTCATAGCGGACGATGCTGACCGCGCCCTGGCGGAAAAAATGCCAGCGGCCGACCCCTTCAAGGTCACCATGTACGGTCCCCTCAATGGCCACCAGGGGTTCGATGCGCGTGGCACGCACATCGAATATCATTCGGTACGGCAATTTCCCCTGCCAGGAATACCGTAGGACGCTGTCAATGCCGTCGGCGTCACCTGCCGCGACCTGCTCGACTTTCTTCACGCCCGGCCACCAGTCCGGCCAGAACGGGGAATCGTGGATGGCGGTATACACTTCCTCCAGCGGTGCTTCAATGCGCCAGATTGTCAGTAAGCGATACTCCGCCACGGTGTCTCCGAGAATACTGGTCCAGCCATTGCGCGGCAGCGCCGATCATTACCGACTGTTGTCGCTGTCCGGCTCAATAGTCCGGGGCCATGCCAACGGGTCTCCCCACACAGAGCGGCCCGGTTTAGGTGGCGCTGACGTCGTTGTAGTCGCCCAACGATGCCTGGATGACTTCCTGGGCGATCTGGGTCTCCTCCTCGGTCCGGGTTTCCGCCACGAGCACGACCTGGCCGTTGGCAATCGCATCCCGGATAAGGTCCGAGAACCGCTTTTCCTCGTTCTCGGCGTCACCTGAGGCGCCGGCCACGGCGCCAATAAAGCCGCCGATGCTGGCGCCCCAGCCCAGCATCATGAGTGGGCCGACCAATGGGCTGGCGACGAACAGACTCACGTTCGCCGCCACCAGGGCCAGTTCCCCCAGTGCGCCAATGCCGGTGCCGACCGCGGTTCCGATGGCGCCGTCTACGAGTACGTCCTTCAGCACGGCATCGCTGGCCGCTTGTGGCGCTGGGGTATGGGCGGGGGATTCGGTTGCGAATATCTGGATTCGTTCGCGCGGCAGCCCCTGCTCGATGAGCCTGGAACGGGCGCTGTCGGCTTCTTGGTACTGGGCGAAGATACCCGATACATGGTGGCGGTATTCGTTCATGGTGTGCCTCTACTTAAGTTTCCGGGTTCTGAAAGCTGCCCACGGGCCAGTGGTTTATGCTGAGATTTGCGCAAATATGGACAAACCCCAACGAAATTCCCCCTACCCCCCGCCGCCGCCCCCCTAACCCGGCGCAGCCGGAACCAAAAAGGGTCGGCGGTCTATGGTTATCGGTAGGTCCAAGACCGCGGAGGCGCCCCGATGAACCCGTTTGTCGAACGTCACCAAGAGGAAGTCGCCGGAGTGCTGTCGTGCTTCGATCGGGTCGTGGTCACCGGCACGCTGCCCGACATCGGACACGCTGGGGCCATGGCGCAGTGGCTCGGCGCCCAGGGCATCCGCCTGTTCGACTACCCGCGCTGGGCCGAGCCGTTGCGCGAGGAGCTGCGAGCGACCGCCGAGCGGTTGGCCGCCGAGGCCGGCCTGGAGATCGAGTTTATCCGCCGCCATGGCGATTTCCGCAAGGAGGCGCGGGTGCAGGAGATCCTCGCTCAGCGCGGAGAGCACCCTGGTTTGGTGCATGTGTTCTCCGCCATGGAGGCGTGTCCGTCCTACCGCCCGTGGTTCGACAAACCCAGCCATACCGCCTCGCTCAAGTCGACCCCGGGTAAGTGCCTGCACTACTACTTCTACTTCTTCGACCCGCAGTTTGGCCTGTGTTACATGCGTGTACCCACTTGGGCACCGTTTCGCCTGCAGGTCTACTTCAACGGCCACTCCTGGCTGGCGCGTCAGTTGACGGCAGCCGGCATCGCCTTCGAGCGGGCCGATAACGCCTTTGTCTCCATCGCCGACCCGCAGGCCGCCCAGCTCCTGGCCGACGGCTTGGATGCCCGCGCGCTGCATGCACACCTCGACCAGTGGGCAGGCCGCTTCTGCCCGGTGTTGCGGCAGTTCCCCGCCGGCTACCACTGGAGCCTCATGCAGGTGGAGTTCGCCACCGATGTGGTCTTTCGTCTCCAGGCCCAGTTCCAGCCGCTGTATGCCGCCATCGTGCGCACCGCCGTGCATGTCGTCCAAGCCGAACACGTGGCGATGTTCCTCGGCCACAAGCTCACCGCCAACTTTCAGGGCGAGGTCGGTAACGACTTCTCCACCCGCATCCAGGGCACCCGCATCCGCCACCACATGGGCCCGGCGAGCCTGAAGCTCTACGACAAGTTCGCCCTCCGTGCCCGCGTCGAGTGCACCATCAACGACGTGACCTTCTTCAGGCACCACCGCTGGGTGGAACAGCGCAGCGGCAAGTCCGTGTTCAAACTCGCTCCCCTGCGCAAGAGCATCTACAGCCTGCACGACCTGCGCTCCCTGATGCAGGCCGCCAACGACCGC
>JBFZDU010000355.1:0-2470 GCA_041307205.1 Gammaproteobacteria bacterium
CTCAGTCCATGCGCAAAGCCCAGGCCCAACTCAGCCGCAGCGTGCGCCGCGAGGTCCGCTGTGACTCCGGCGCCGAATGGGTACAGCGCAACCTGCCGGCGACGAAGTAAAGAGACGCCCCGACAAGCCGAGTCCGAGGGGACACCGGGAGATCGGCGCGCGATCGGCCAGTGAATCGGGGGGGGCGTTGCGCGCTGGCTTGCGGTACGACCGGTGCCCTCACCTGTCCCGGCGCGCAACGCCGCACATCGGCCGGTGGCAACGGGTGAGGGCTTATGTGGAGCAACACATAAGCCCTCTTATGTTGAGTTGGGCGTTATGTGTGGTACCCCGGTCTCTGCGCGCGGTGCACCGCCAACTTGGGAGCCATGCTGCTTTCTTGCCGACCGCGAGTTGTTAACATAACTATCGGGCCTTCCGGGTGCATCTTCTTTGTGTCGCGTCCATGCGCGCGACGCAAAAGGAGGTGCCCATGCGACTGTGCAGTCCACGACGTCCGTCCCAATCCGTTCCGGCACGACCCGAGTGGCGATCCGAACTGCTGGCGAGGTACGAGGATTTCTGTCGGCGGGTTCGTCAACTTGACGCAGAAACCGTCAAGCACCAGCGCACCTATGTGGTCCGTTTCCTGGAGTGGCTGGACGCCGGGTCCGAGGCTGAGTTTCTCCTTCGCCTGACCAGCCGGAGTCTGCAACGGTTTCAACTGGAGTACGCGCAGGACCACGGTCCGGGGTCGCGCCGCTGGCTGCAGCAGTCCTTGCGCGGTCTGTTGCGGTTCCTTCACCTGCACGGGGATCTTGGGCCGGACTTGAGCGGGTCGGTGGGCACGGTGCACGGCACCCGGCTGGCGACCATGCCCAAGGGCATTGACCCGGACAGCATCCGGCGCCTGCTGGCCAGTATCGACCGCGGTTCGGTCCGGGGCCGGCGGGACTTCGCCATTTTGGTGCTGCTGAGCACCTACGGCGTGCGCGGGGGCCAACTGCGGCGGCTGCGCCTGCGGGACATCGACTGGCAACAGAATCGGATCCACTTTCCGGCCCTCAAGCGGGGCAAGCCCGTGGACCAGTTTCTGACTCCTGCCGCCGGCAACAGCCTGTTGGCCTATATCCATGATGGTCGTCCCACCGGCACGTCCCGCCCGGAAGCGTTCCTCTCGCTGGCTCCGCCCTTTCGGCCCTATCGGCGCGCGGCGTCCTTCTCCGAAATCGTCGACCGGTGCTTACGGCAGGCCGGCATCGTTCAGCCGCCAGGCGTCTCGCATGGCACGCACAGTTTCCGCCACGCCTTCGCCATGCGCCTGGCGGGTCGGGTGCCGTTCAAGCACCTGGTCGACCTGCTGGGTCACCGCGATCCGGCCAGCACCTGGATCTATGCCAAGGTCGACTTCCCGGCCCTGGCCGAGACGGCCCAGCCGTGGCCGGAGGAGGTGCCGTCATGAAAGAGCCGGTCTTTCGCAGTTCTCTGGCACGGGAGATGACGGATTTCGTGGCCTGGCAGCGCGCGCAGGGTTTTGCGTATGACTCCGGTGCCGAGTGCCTGCGCTACTTCGATCGCTTTCTCTGTGCCCAAGGCTATGATCAACCTCAGCTTGACCGGCGCAGTGTCGACGCCTACCGGCAAGCCGTCGCCCCCTTGTCCGCGCACACTCAGTCCAATCGCCTGACCGTGCTGCGGGTGTTCTCGCGCTTCCTCCGGCAAACCCAGCCCACCAGCCATGTGCCGTACGATCTGACCGTGAAGCGCCCCGCCGGCCCCTGCTGGTACCTGTACTCCCGCCAGGAAACAGTCATCCTGCTGCAGGCCGCTCTCGCCCTGGGCCCGCCCGGGTCGCTGCGCCCCCACACCTTCCACCTGCTGCTTGGCCTGCTCTACGTCACCGGCCTGCGCATCGGCGAGGCGCTGGCTCTGAACCTCGAAGACCTCGACGGCCAGGCCGGGCGGCTGTTCGTCCGCCGGGGTAAGTTCGGCAAGAGCCGGTATGTACCGTTGCACCCGTCCGCCAGCCGCGTCATCGACCGCTACCTGCGCCGACGGCGCGCGTGCGGTCCGGCGGGTAAACAGGCCCCTGTGTTCATCGACCAGCGGGGTCAACGTCTGAACTACAAACGGGTGCACTGGACCTTCGACCGCCTGCTTCGGCGCCACGGCATCGGCCGGGATGCCCCGCGCCGGCCACGGCTTCACGATCTGCGCCATACCTTTGCCTGCAACTGCCTTCAACGCTGGCGGCAACAGGGGCTGGACGTCAACGCCAAACTGCCCGTGCTGGCCACCGTCATGGGGCACGTCGAAATCGAATCCACCCAGCTTTATCTGCACGTCACGGCCGACGGACTGCGCCAGGCCGCCGACCGGTTCCACGCCCACTTCCATCAGATCGCGAAAGGATGCTGACCCATGAACAACACCCTCGGCTCCATGATCACGAACTTCTTCGCCTGTTACCTCCGCGCTCAGAAAGGCTGCA
>JBFZDU010000356.1:0-4686 GCA_041307205.1 Gammaproteobacteria bacterium
GATCTGGTCCAAGACCCTGGAGTGAGCCGGCGTTGGACGACCTTCGGAAACTGGCCCTGGTCATCCGCGCAGCAACGGGTCCGACGGTGGCGAGCAGGGACAGGGTGGGCCGCGCGCCAGCCGCCGCCGCAGGCGTTGGCCGCGAAGAGCGGAGAGGCGCTTCGAGGCGTTGACAAGGCCGTGGTCGCGCACAAGCTGACCCCGCCAGCCGAGCTGGCGGCGTGATCTGGCCTATGTCCGCCGCGGGCCGTTCTGCTGGTCATTGCGTAGCTTGTGGACATGAAAAACAGCGGCCCCAGGGCCGTGCCGCGGTTGGGGCTGCCATCGGAGTGGGAGACGGCTCATCAGAAGCGCCCCCGCGTGCCGTTGCTCAGTACCCCTAGGCGCGGGCAAGGCCCACCGGCTCAAAGCAGGCCGGTCTCGCCAATTGGCCGAGCAATCCTGATGGTCTGCTTCGGGCGCGTTGCTGCCTAATGCGCGGCACCAAGACAAAGGGGCCGCCCATCGAGGTGGCCGCAATTGTCCTGCAGTTGATCGGCCGTTTACCGCTCCGGCGCTTCGGACGCTGCCCCGGCGGCCGGGTCAGCTTCAGGCGCGGCGTCGGCCCGTGGCGCCGAGGTTGGTTCCGCGGCCGGAGTCGGCTCCAGACCCTGCAAGGCATTGCTGAGCAACGCCCGCATACGCTCGCGGTGCTCTGCCGCTTGCCGGGCGAACTGATCTTGCTCGGCATCGAGGGTCTCCTTGCGACGATTCAGTTCCTGTTCGCGCGCGGCGAAGGCGGCCATACGCTCTTCGAGCAGCCTCGCAATCTCGGCCTGGATCTGGTCGCGCTCCGCCCGCACTGCGGCGACCGATTCTTCCACCTGCGCTGCAATTGCTTGTTCGGCGGCGCGTAACTTCTCGTCCATGATGCGGGTCAGCTCAGCGTTCTCGGCGCGAGCCGCAACGAGCTGCTCCCGCAGGGCGTCGAGTTCCTCGGTCTGTTTCGCGCTCAGAGCCGAAAGCTGGTCGTTCACCGAACTGAGCGCGACGGTCTGGCCCGAGGCTGCTTCGGTCAGGGTGCGGGTCACCTGTTCGTTGGCCTGCGCGAGGCGCGCGGACTGTTCCTGGCGGGCAACTTCTACCGCTTCGCGCACCGCTGCCATGGCAGCCGCCTGTTCGTCGCCTGACGCACTTAGGCTGCGGGCCAGTTCCGCGTCGACCGCGGCCAGCCGCTCGGCCTGCTCCGTCCGGGTGGCGGACACGGCCTGCTCGAGACCGGCGAGCGTCTGGGCCTGCCGCCCCACCTCACGGGCGATTGCAGCGCGGGTTACCGCCACCTCGGCTTTGACCGCCTCCTGGGTCGCGACAGCCCGTTGCTCCATGGCCTGGCGCGTCGCCTCTACGCGACCGCCCATTTCGGTGAGTAGCTCGGTCTGGCGCCCAACCTCTTGGGTGACGGCGTCACGGGTTGCGGCGACCTCGCTCTTGACCGCCTCTTGGGTCGCGACGGCCTGTTGCTTCATGGCCTCGCGCGTCGCCTCTACGCGACCGCCCATCTCGGTGAGAAACTCGGTCTGGCGCCCGACCGCCTCGTTCACCTGCGAGGTCGCAGCCTTGACGGCTTCCTGCGTCGCCGAGAGTTCGCCGCCGAGGTTGTCAACCTTGCCAGCCACCTGCTTGTTGACTGTCTGCAACTGGAGGAAGTAGTAGATCCCGGCGCCGGAAGCGGCGAGCAGTACCACGCTGACGAAAAACAACCAGCCGTTGGTGCGCCCCTGCCGGCGGATGGCCGAATGCATGGCGCCGATGGCCTGTTCCTGGCGCTCGGATTCTTCCCGCTGCAGCGCAACGAGTTGCCGCAGACCGCCCACCGCGTCGCGCAGCGCCGCTGCGGAAACCTCGACGTTCCCCTCGCCATTCCGCGCGCCGCCGGACGAACCCGACGGGACCACCTCTCCACTGGTGACTTCCGCGTTGCTCTCGGTATCGGCAGTGTCCCGCGGCTCCGGATCAGCGCCGATACCCTGTTCCGGCTGCTGCGCGTCGCGTTCGTTTCGGTCGGACATGACAGGTTCTCCTCAGTCCAAGGTGGCAGATCGGTGGTTGTGGTTGACTGGCATGACTACAACCATACTAGGACAGCGCAAGGGCCGGCGAGGCAGTAAGAGAAAATTCACAAGCCGGAGCAGGCAACACCAGCAACTCTTTACGCCCAAGTGGCAGAGCGTGCCAAATTAGGACGGAGATGGATAGCAGGCTGGCCAATTAGCCCGTTCGCCGATTCCGCGCTGGTTCTTTTTCCCTCAGCACTATCCATGCAGCGCCCCTTTTGGCGACCACCCAACTCGTTCCCGCGGGTCGTTTTGGACACCTGTACTCTCGGCAGCGGGTTCAACGGCAATGTCTGCAAGGGTCGCGAAGCAGACTGTCAGGATTTTCCATGCAAATCTGCTAGTCTGGCCGCGAAAGGCCATTCGCAGGGTCCGCTCGATATCGACTTCCATGTGTCACACAAGTTGCTTGGAGTGCCCTGTATCATGATCAAAGCCCGAGTCTTTCCCATGCGGATGGATATCGCCATCAGCGTGGCTGAACGACAAGTCATGCCTGAGGAAGGGTGGGAGAAATGGAAACGAGCAAGAAGCGGTTAGTCGAGGAATTCGACAACTTACGGAAGCGTCTCTTCGAGGTCGAAGCACAGATCGAGGAGAAGCTCGGCGACGCCGCCGATGAGGCCGTGCGCAGAATGCGAAAACTTGTCGGTCCTGAACCAGTAGACGACGAAAAGCGCGAAGAGTTGATCCGAGTGCTGGCGGAGCTCAAGTCACGAAATCGCGGTGACGGGCAAGCGATTTCGCATTGGCTGGAAGCAGAGGAGGAGGTCGACCTTGTTCTCAAGCGCCTGGCCCTGCGCGAATAGTCTGCCTCCAAGTGTGGCAACCCCGTTAGAACTGTGCCCCTTGCTTGTTGACAGCGTTGCCATTTGGCTTGATCGCGGGGCCAGCTGGCCTGTCTGACGGCGCGGACTAACCCGCCCAAGCGGTCAAAATCCGCCCTTGGTCGTAGTCTTTGAGCACGATCTTGGTGAATTGCGATTCGCCCCTCACTGGGTAGAGGGCAAGTCCCTGTTGCCGCACCTCACCGGCATGATCATCGATGGTCAACCCTCGTGCCGCGACCTCGTATGCCGCCCCGGCATCGACAGAGCCACGTCGATAGCGGTAACTGCTCGGCGCGGACGCTAACGTTGATCTTCAACATTTCATTGTTCAACACACCACCCGTATTCGATGGCATGCGATTGGCTGGGGCCCGGCGCTGCGCGCCGCCAATCCCTTGCTGGTGTTCGCCTTCCTCATCACCAACCAACCTGTACAGCTTTCTGCGCGTGGCGGTGCTGCTTCTCCTGCATCTGGGCCTGGCCCTGGTCGACTTTGTTCGCGGCCTGCGCGACGGCGATGACCGCATCAAGGAGTTGAAGTTCGTGCCGACCCGGGGGGTGACCACCATTCTGCTGCGCGAGTTGTGTGTGATCGGCGGCGAGATCGACGTCGCTCGTGGCCTGCCGGTCGCGCACTTCAAGCTGCTGGGCTACGACGAGTAGGCGCACCGGCGTGGCCCGCGCTCGCTGTTCGCCCACTGGACCCCTAGGGCATCGATGATGTGGTGACGGCGCTCGGGCCGGTGGGCCAGGGCGATCTCCCGCCGGGGCTGGCCGATGCAGCGCGCAAGTGCGTCGCCCGAGACCTGGCGATGCGACACGGCGTGCCACTGGTCCTGTGGGGCGCCGCAACCGGCGAACTGCGTGCCTGCGCGGCCGACGGATTTTCCCCAGACGGCATCGGTGGCCGCTGGGCGAGCCCACTGACGGCCGGGGTACGGACCGTGCGAAGATAGGCATGAAGCGCGCACTCGGCCCGCCAGGCCTCGCGATACGCGAGCCATCCGCATGCTGGAAAGCGCCCTGCTGCTGTTTTTGGTGATTGATCCGTTTGGCAACCTGCCATTCGTGAGCGCCGTGTTGAGCAATCCCAGCGCCGTCGGGTACCTGAGCACCATCATCCGTGAGGTCTTGAGCGCGTTGCTGGTATTGGCGCTGTTCGCGTTCGCCGGTGAGCAGATCCTGGGCTATCTGAACATCGAACCGGCCTCGCTGTCGGTGGCCGGCGGGGTCGTGTTGTTCCTGACTTCGATGAAGCTGATATTTGGCTCGGCGCGCGAGTTGTTGCACGACTCTTACGGCGACAATCCCCTGCTGGTGCCGATCGCGGTCCCGGCGCTGGCCGGGCCATCGGCCGTCACCACGGTGATGATCCTTGGGACCCGTGAGCAGGTGGCGCTGTTTTCGCTGGTGCTGGCTTTGGTGGTGGTGACAGGTACCATCCTGCTGCTCGGGCGCCTGATCAGTACCTACCTCGGCAAGCGCGGTGTTCAGGCGTTGGAGAAACTCATGGGGCTGTTGTTGAACCTGTTTGCGGTCAACATGCTCCTGCTGAGCGTCCGGGACTTCCTGGGAACCTGATGCGGGAGCGCCTCCGAAGGCACGCCGGGCACGGTAAGTGCACCGCACCTCGAAAGGCAAGAGCCGTTTTGCGGGGGCCTGCTATGGTCACGACAATGAGTTTGCGGCGCGGGCCGGTCGCCGCGCTGCTGGGAGGCACGCTGCTGCTGGGGGCTTGCGGCGACGACGACAGCCCGACCGTG
>JBFZDU010000357.1:0-8853 GCA_041307205.1 Gammaproteobacteria bacterium
GTCCCGGTGGCCGACCTCGACGCCCTGTCGCGCGTGTACGAACGGCTGCTGGTGGAACTGCTGACCTAGCAAGCCTGCCGGCCTTGGCGGACAGCTGGTCCCGACGGGAAGCCGGCCCCCAGGAAAGGGGCCGGTTTCCCGGTTCAACTGTCGATGCGCAGGTTCCGGCCCGGACGCCGCGCGCTCTTCGCCTTGTGCAACTTGGTCGCTTTCTTGATGCGCTTTTCCGCGAACTCGATCAGGCGCTGCTGACTGCCGATCTCTTCCTCGGGCGCCGACGGTTGCCGCTGCACATAGCTGCCGTCGGGCTGCATGTCCCAGGCGCTGCGCCGGTCGTTCAGTTGCGCATCCAGCACCTGGCGCAGATCCTTGCGCAGATCCGGGTGCTCCACGGGGGTCACCACCTCGACCCGGGACTCCAGATTGCGCTTCATCGCGTCGGCGGAGCCGATGAAATACTCCTCCGCGCCGCCGTTGTGGAAGTAGTAGATGCGCGTGTGTTCGAGGAAGCGGCCGACGATGCTGACCACCCGCGACTGCTCCGACAACCCCGGCACGCCCGGGCGGAAGCGGCAGGTATCGCGCACGATCAGGTCGACCCGCACCCCGTCGCGCGCCGCCGCGTACAGGGCCCGGGTGATATCGACGTCTTCGAGCGCATTCATCTTGAACTGGATCAGTCCCGGCTTGTCCTGGCTGTGCAGCGCGCGTTCGCGCTGGATTTTTTCCAGCAGTGCCGCTTTCAACATGCGCGGCGAGGGCAGCAGCTTGCGGTAGTTGCGCTGCGGCGTGTAACCGGTGGTCAGGTAGTTGAACAGTTCGGTGGCATCGCGACCGATGTCGTCGTCGTTGGTCAGCAGCCCCAGGTCCGAGTACAGGCGCGCGGTGCCGGCGTGGTAATTGCCGGTCCCGATGTGGCAGTAACGTTTGAGGCCGTTGTAGTCCTGCCGCACCACCAGGATGATCTTCGAATGGGTCTTAAGGCCCACCACGCCGTAAGTGACGTGCACACCCGACTCTTCCATGCGCGACGCCCAGCGGATATTGGCCGCCTCGTCGAAGCGCGCTTTCAGCTCCACCACCACGGCCACCTGCTTGCCGTTGCGCGCCGCCACCACCAAGTGGTCCACCACCTTGGTGTCGGCCGAGGTGCGATACAGGGTCATCTTGATGGCCCGCACCTTGGGATCGCGCGCGGCCTCCTTGAGAAAACGCTCCACCGAAGTGCCGAACGACTCGTAGGGGTGTTGCAGCAGCAATGGCCCGCGCTCGCGGATGATGTGGAAGATGTTGCGGTTATCTGCCAGCTCGGGATGATCGATCGGGTAGTGCGGCGGATCGCGCAGTTCCGGCACGTTGAGCGAGGCGATCTGGAACAGATCGCGCATGGCCAGCATGTCCCCGCCGGCATTGAACACGTCCTGGTTCTCGTCCAGACCCAGTTCGGCCGCGAGCATGCCGCGGGACACCTCGTCCATATCGCCCTGCACCTGCAGCCGCACGATCGGGGCAAAACGGCGGTCGCGCAGTTCCGACTCGATCATGGACAACAGGTCGTCGGCGTGTTCTTCGGCCCGTTCGGTGTTGGAGTTGCGCGTCACCCGGAACGCATAGCAGGCGTCGATCTCCATCTCGGGCAGCAGCATGTCCAGGTTGTGCGCCACCACGTCTTCCAGCGGCACGAAATGGTGGCGGTCAGGCAGCGCCAGGAAGCGCGGCGCGCCTTCGCCCACCGGGACCTTGATGCGCGTGAGCGCCGTCTTGCCGGTCTTGCCCGGGTAGCGCGCCAGCACCAGCAGGTTGAGCGACAGGTTGGAGACAAAGGGGAAGGGGTGCGCGGGGTCCATGGACTGCGGCGTGACCAGCGGGAAGATGTTGTTGTGGTAGTGATCGCGCAGATAGGACTGGTCGGCCTGCGCCAGCTCGTCCCAACTCAACAGTTTGATGTCGTGGCCGCGCAGCTCGCGCAAGACGGCATGCAGCGCCTCGCGCTGCCGAGCCTCCAGATCACGCACCACCTGGTAGCTCTCGTCGATCTGCTGCTTGGGTGTACGGCCGTCTACCGTAGGCTGGTTCATGCCGGCGCCGCGCTGCTGTTTGAGGCCGCCGATGCGCTTCATGAAGAACTCGTCGAGATTCCCGCCGACAATGGCGATGAACTTCAACCGCTCCAGCAGCGGGGTGCGCAGATCTTCCGCCTCGTGCAGGACCCGGCTGTTGAAGGCCAGCCAGGTAAGCTCCCGGTTGAGATAGATCTCGGGGGCATCCAGCGAGACCTCCGTCGGCACCGGCGTTGCGGGTTGAACCTCTTGCGGCATCGTACTCACGACTGCACCTCTTGCATTTGCACTCAACTTATCAAGTATCGAATGGCCCGCCCGGTTTGGCAGCTCTGCTTGGCCCGCCCATGACGCACATCAAGCTCAGCGGCCCCGGCCACCGTCGGGCAACACGATATTCAGCTCCAGCACCTCGTGGTGGTCGTCGTGCTCCACATGGACCGTGACCGCGCCCGGGTCGACTGCCACATACTTGCGCAGCACCTTGAGGATATCGCGCTGCAGTTGCGGCAGGTAGGAGGGCGCGTCCCGACCCGCGCGGTCGTGCGCCACCAGGATCTGCAGCCGCTCCTTGGCCAGGGCGGCGGTGCCGGCGGGCTTCCTGGACGAACGAAAGTAATCTAGCAATGCCATGGATCAACCCCCGAACAGCCGCCCGAACAAGCCCTTTTTGGGCACTTCGATGAAGCGATGCGGCCGGTCCTCGCCGAGAAAACGGGCCACCACATCGGCGTAAGCCTGCCCGGCGGTGCTCGCATCGTCCAGGATCACCGGCACTCCGGCGTTGGATGCGTTGAGCACGGCCTGCGACTCGGGTACGACGCCGATCAGGTCCAGCGCCAGGATCTCCTGCACGTCCTCGACGCTCAGCATCTCGCCGCGCGCCACCCGCTCCGGCGAATAGCGGGTCAGCAGCAGAAACTCGCGGATCGGTTCCTGGTCGAGTTCCGCCCGCCGCGACTTGCTGGCCAGGATCCCGATCATGCGATCGGAATCGCGTACCGAGGACACCTCGGGGTTGGTCACGACCACCGCATCGTCGGCGTAGTACATGGCGAGGGTGGCACCGCGCTCTATCCCGGCGGGGGAATCGCACACGATGTACTCGAAGTCCTGTGCCAAGTCCTGCAATACCTTGCCCACCCCCTCCTTGGTCAGGGCCTCCTTGTCGCGGGTCTGCGAGGCCGGCAGCACGTACAGGTTGTCGCTGCGCTTGTCCTTGATCAGCGCCTGGTTGAGACGGGCCTCGCCCTGGATCACGTTGACGAAGTCATAGACCACACGCCGCTCGCACCCCATCACCAGGTCCAGGTTACGCAGGCCGACGTCGAAATCGATCACCACGGTGCGCAGTCCGCGCTGCGCCAGCCCCATGGCAAAGGCGGCGGCCGTGGTGGTCTTGCCTACGCCGCCTTTACCGGACGTCACGACGATGATTCTGGCCAATGCTCTACTCCTCGGAAATTGGCAGCAAAATTCCGTCCCGCCGGTGGACCGGTCAGAGACGCTGAAAAACGAGGGCATCACCGTCCAGGTAGACCTGCACCTGCCGCCCCAGGTGACGGCGGTCGAGATCCTCGCTGACCCGGTAGCGCCCGGCGATCGAAACCAGTTCGGCGGACATGCCGGCACAAAAGATCCGAGCGCCGACGTCGCCCAGGATCCCGGCCATGACGCGGCCCCGCACCGGCGCATAGGCGTGGATATGGCCGTCGGCGGCCACTTCGGCGCCCGAACTGACCGCCCCCAACAGGATCAGGTCACCACCGCGTGCATACACCCGCTGGCCGGAGCGCACCGGCGCGTCCACGATCTTGGCCGGCGCCCGGCCAGCCGGTGCCGCGGGCTCGGCCACCACGGGCTCGGGCGCTTTTGGCCGGTTCGCCGTTCGCGTCTCGGGCAGCACGGCGAGTTCCATCAGCCGCGCCTGTTCGCGCTGCGCGTCCGAACCGCCGCGCACCCCCACCGGGATCACACCATGCCCGCGGATCAACCCGATCATCTGGGCGAAATTCGCGCCCAGGTCGAGCCCCTGCACCTGCGACAGGTCGATCATCAGGGGCATATTGCGGAAGAACTCGGGGGCGCGTGCGGCACGCTCCGTCAGCAGTTGGTCTAGCGCCGCGATATCCGACCCCAGCACGCGCAGCACCGGCAGGGTGAAGGCTCCTGCCTTGAGTTCGAACTGCGGCGCCGGCGCTGGCGCGACTTCGGAAACGACAGTCATGGACAGCAGGCCCGCTACCGCCAGGCCCCTCCTTGGTTGTGCCCGGCAAAAGTTATCAGGCGAATTCGTCGACGCCCAG
This sequence comes from Gammaproteobacteria bacterium, assembly GCA_041307205.1. GTDB lineage: Bacteria > Pseudomonadota > Gammaproteobacteria > Chromatiales > Chromatiaceae > JARRQB01. Next base: position 4,367 of record JBFZDU010000357.1, read on the forward strand.
GATGCGAGTCACATACTCGTGTTCGTCCCGCCGTGCCACTGCATCGTAAGCGCGCAGGGCACGTTGCGCACGCGGATCCAGGCCTGCCCCGGAAAACACCGCGTACTCGCTGGCCGCCTGTGCCGCGGCGCGGCGGGTATGCTCGGGCACCTCCAGCCGCTGCGCCGCTTCGCGCTGTTCGTGCAGCAGGTCGCGCGCCGGGGCAGTCGAAGCCACCGGTCCCACCGTAGCGCGGTCGGCCGTCGGTCGGATCAGCGGTTGCGGCAGATAGGGGTTGATATTCATTGCTTGGCCGTAGGGCCCCAGAGCAACCTCATGATACTTCCGCGCCATGGCTTCGGGAAAGGCACTTGTGACGCATTCGCAAGGCGCCCTCGACCGGGACGAAGGCTGCCGACGCGGCAATTGCGCCCGGGCCGCTACCGACCAGGCGCCACGTCGCAGTGCCAAAGCGGCGCGAGTAGGCCTGTTTGGCCCGCAGGGCAAGCCCACCCTGAGCGAATGTATATAAATAAATCAATGACTTCTCTTGTTTTTACCGGCCACCATCGGCCGCAGCGCGAACCGCCGTAGCTCGCCAACGACGACAACCGCGACCGCGACGACCACCAGGACCGGTCCGAATGGCTGGTCCAGGCTCAGCGCCAGGACAAAAGCGAGCAGATAACAACTGCTGCCCACCCACAGGGTGATCCGGACACACTGCCGCCAACTGCACGCCTGCCGAAACGCCAACCATGGCGGCACGAACACCAGCGCGAAAGCCGCCATCAGCCCGAATATGCCCGTGCCCAGCGCCATCCCCAGCGCCACCAGGACGTCGAAGCCACTGCCCCAACGCCAGTCCGCCCCGCGGCTCGCGGTAGCGCTGCCGGGAAACAGGCGGGCATGGATCAAGCGCGGCGCCATCCGGGGCAGCACCAATGCGATCACCCCGAGCAGGGCCAGCGCGATGGCCAGATGTAGCTTACCGGCGAAATAGAGTTGCCCCTCTACCAGGGCATGACCCAGCGCGCTCCCCAAGGCGGTATTGGCAGCCACCAACAGGGTCGCCGACCATCCGATCAGGATCATCAGGGCGTATACGGCATTGCCACGATAACGCCCGAAGGCCTTGGCGAGCGCACCGGCCACCGCTCCCAATGGCGCGCCCACCACCGCCGGCAGGCCCAGTGCCAGACCTGCCAAGCCGCTGGCGCCCGCCAAGTGGGCCAATCCCAGCGCCGCCAGCCACTCGTCGCGCAAGCGCAGCAGCGCGCCAAGCAGGGACAGCGCCAGCGTGATCGCCGCACCGGCGGCAAACGGCACCTGAAACAGCGGATCGACCAACACCGCCCAACTCACTTGCCGATCTCGTACAGCCGCTGACAGGCTTGCTCCAGGAAGGCCCGCTCGTGGCTGACCAGCAGCACCGCGCGGGTCACCGGCGTTGTTCGCAGGATCGCGACGAGTTCCGCTTCGGTATCCGGATCCAGGTTGTTGGTCGGCTCGTCCAGCAAGATCAGGTCGGCCGTACTGCCCAGGACGGCCCACACGGCGAGCAGTTGGAACTGCCCGCCACTGAGGGTATCGATGCGTCGTTCCAGCAATGCGCGCAGGCGGGCCGGCGGCTCGCGCCGGGCGCCGGCGTAGCGCAAGTACTCCGAGCCGCTGAACGGCATTTCATCGAGGCGCACCGGTTGTTGCAGCAACCACCCCAGGCTCAGTCCAGGCCTGGTGTCCACCCGGCCGGCAAAGATCCGCGCCGCGCTCGCAATCGCCTTGAGCAGCGTCGACTTGCCGGAACCGTTAGGTCCCCAGATGCCGACGACCTCTCCCGGATCGAGCTGCAGGGTCAAAGGTCCGACGACCGGCGTGCAATACCCGGCCGTCAGGTCCCTGACGACCAGCAAGGGCCCGGGCATCAAGCACCGCCGGCCAGGGCCTGGATCCAGCGTTCGAGATGCGCCAGATAGGCGTCCCCATCCGCATCCAGTGGCGGTTCCAGGGCCAGACTCACTGCCCGCCAGCCGAGTGCGGCTGCGACCGCCTGCGGCGCTTGTGCGGGTTGGTAAGGCGTAAACGCGACCACGCCTTCAGTGCCCTGCAAACGGTCGATCAACTGCTTGAGATGCGCACCGCTCGGCGGCACGCCCGGCACCGGCTCCAGCGTCCCCAGCTGCGGAACCGCGAACCGATCCAGCAGATAGCGCAGATCCCTGTGGAATGAGAGTACGCCGGGGACCGCGGCCATCCGCGTCCGCCAACCCGTCAATTGCTGATCCACCTTGGACTGAAAGGCCGCCGCGCGCCGCCGGTAATCCGCGGCGTGGGCGGGATCCAGTTCGGCCAGGCGCTCGGCCAGGGCCAAACCGACCTGCGCCATGCGCACCGGGTCCATGTTCAGGTGCGGGTTGCCCGCCGGATGGGCGTCACCCAGGGCCCGGTCAGCAGCGCCGTCGGCATCGAGCAGCGCTACCGCGGACGCCGCCTCGAAATAGCCCGGCCGTCCGGGCAGGATGCGGGGATTGGCCGCCTGCGCGATCGCGACGGGCAGCCAACCCACCTCCAGATCGGCACCAATGGCCACCACCAGGTCGGCCGCCCGCAGTGCGCGCAGCATGCCCGGGCGCGCCTGCAAGTGATGCAAATCGCGGTCCGGTGGCGCGAGGATCGCCAGCTCGGCATGCGTGCCTGCAAGCTCCCGTACCAGCATGCCGGTGCTGGAACTGCTGGCGACCACAGCCAGCGCGGCCTGCCCCAGGGTTGGCAGCAGGCAGGCGAAGAATGCCAGTAAGCGTATGTAGGCAGGCATGCGCCGCCCCCTAGAACTTGTGTGCACCATGCGCCCCCAGACTCACCTGATACTGCAGGTAAAAATAATCGAAGTTCTCGGACGCGCCGGCTTCGTCGGTCAGGATATCCGCCGTCGCCGCCTGCAGGCGCAGCACCGAGAACTCGCTGGGCCGGTAAGTCACCGCCAGGGTCCAGCGATCGGACTGTCCGAAGCCCGCATTGTCGCCGACTCCACTGGCTTTATTGGTCAGGCCGAGGACGTCGTAACGCAGACCCGCCTGCCAGCGTGGCGCTATGCCGTACCAGCCCTGCAGATACCAGCCATCGGTCTTGAACTCCTGTCGACCCCCGATCAAGCCGGGATCGGCTGCGGCAGCGGTGATCCGCAGATCCCTGGCGTCATAGAGATACTCACTCTGCATGGTGAAATCCGCGACCCCGTAGGCCCGCGGCGAATCGTACTTGTAGACGACATCCAGGCCCCACAGGGTTTGGTCCCCGTCGAAACCGGCCTCCTCCTCGTCGATCTCGCCGATCAACTGCGCCTGGCGGGCGTGCGCGAAAGAGGCGCCGAGCTGCAGCGCATGATTGAAGCCAAGCTCCGGCGCAATCTTGACGAAGCCGGTAAACAGCCTCGGTCCGTCGGCTTCGGCGCCGATATCGAGCTCCTCACGCTCAACGGCGTCCTCCACCAGGGCGCCGAAGCGCTCCTGTTCGCCCTGGAACACTTCGACCCCGAACAGGGTGTACACGGGCAACTTGGGCTGCCAGCTGAGTTGCACGCCGGTATCGGCCAGATTGAATCCGAACAGGTTGCTGTGAACGAGGTTTTGATCTGTGAAGCCCCATTCGTGGGGATGTTGGCGGTTGGCATAACCGATGTCGCTGAAGAACTTGCCGGCCTTGATCTTGAGGCCGGCCGATAAGGCGCGAGTCTGCAGGTAGGCCTCTTCGAGTTCCGCCCCGCCGTCGCTCTCCACCGCCAGGGTGGCCTGCGCGTCGAAGTACGGGTCAACCGTCGCGCCGAACCAGATCTCCGCCTCGCGGAAGTTGAACCCGTTTTCCGCGCCGCCATGCGCATGCCCGTCGCCTTGTTCCTCATGGCCATGCCCGGCGCCGGCGCGGAAGGCCTCGCTCAACAGCTCCGTACCCTCCCCATCCACACCGTCGTGATAATAGTTGCCGTCGAGGATCACTGAGATTTTCGGATTGAAGGCGTTGCCGCCGACCGCGGCTGTGCCTTGCCCGCTTGCAGCGGCAGCGCCTGGCGCAGGCGCGCTGTGCCGCCGCGCCGTCTGAGCGGCGCTGGCCGCCGTTTGTTCGGCATCACTCAACCGCTGTTCGAGCGCCTCGATCTTTTGTTCGTAGTCGACCTTCAGCTGTTCGATCATGCGTTTGAGTTCCGCCATATCCGCACTCTCGGCCACTGCGATCCCGCTAGGCGCCAGTAGCACGGCTGCCGCTGTCCCGATCAAGAATTGCTGCATTCGCCTGCCCCCGGCTGTATTTGAACCACGCCGCGCCGGCGTGCCCCGGATCCGCCCGGCGGCCGTGCGTGAAACGAAACGTTATAACATTACATTAAGCCTCGCAAGCCGACTGCGGAGCCCCGGCAATGCCGGACAATCGAGCGCCGCGGACCGGCAACCGCATACTCGCCACGGCGGCTGTGCGGCTGCACCGGCCGGGCAGTGCTGGGCATGGGGATAAGC
>JBFZDU010000358.1:0-2874 GCA_041307205.1 Gammaproteobacteria bacterium
GCGACTGGCCGATGCGCTGCGCCAGTTCACCGCCGAGGCGGGCAGCCAGCACGATCAGCGTCAGCTGCAGCAGGGTGAAGAACAGCAGCGCCTCGGTCTGGTGGACCGCGAGGGCGTGGACCGGCGGGATCAAATCATGCCGCCGTTCACCGAGATGATCTGGCCGCTGATGTAGCTGGCCTGCTCCGAGGCGAGGAAGCCGACCAGGTCCGCCACCTCTTGCGGGCGGCCGGCGCGCTTCATCGGCACCATGCCCGCGATGGCCTTGGCGTCGAACACGCCGTCGATCATGTCGGTCTGGATGATGCCCGGCGCCACGGCATTGACCGTCACGCCGCGGCTGGCGAGTTCCAAGGACAGCGACTTGGTGGCGGCGTGCAGCGCCCCCTTGGCGGCTGAATAGTTGACCTGGCCGCGGTTGCCGGTGAGGCCGGCGATGGAGGTAATGTTGACGATGCGCCCCCAGCGGCTGCGCAGCATCGGCATCGTCAGCGGCTGGGTGACGTTGAAGAAGCCGGAAAGTGACACGTCCAGCACGCCGTGCCACTGCGCCGCGCTCATGCCGGGGAAGACGGCATCGTCGTGGATGCCGGCGTTGTTCACCAGCACCTGGATCGGCGTGTCGGCAATGAGTGCTTCGAGTGTGGCGCGGCTGGCGTCGGCGTCGGTGACGTCGAAGGCGATGGCCTCGGCCTGGCCGCCGCCGTGTCTGATTTCATCGGCCAGCGCCTGCGCACGGGCCAGGTTGCGGTTGGCGTGGATGTAGACGTAACAGCCATCGGCGGCGAGGCGGCGGCAGATCGCCGACCCGATGCCGCCGCTGCCGCCGGTGACGAGCGCGCGTTTCATGTCAGATTTCCCAGTTTGTCGGCGTCCAGCACCACCGCCGCCCGGCCGCTGAGCAATTCGCGTCCGGCGGCGCTGACGCGGAAGCCGTAAAGAATGGTGTTGTCATCGCCGGACAGCCGCTCCGCCTCGATGTCGAGATTGGCGGCGATGTCATCCAGCCGCGCGACATGCAGATCGACGCCGCGCACGCTGGCCAGGTAGCCGACGCGCGGCGCGCTGTCGGCCGCCGCCAGCAGCGCACCGTGGGCGGCCATGGCCTGTGCCGCGTACTCGATGCCGCAGGCCGCGCCCAGGCGATCGTGCGCGCGCAGCGGGTTGTCGGCGTCGCGGTGGCTGCTCGCGATGCAGCGGATGTGCTGGGCATCCCAGTCGGTGACCGCATCGAGCAGGCACATGCTGCCCTGGTGCGGCAGGTGGGCGAGCAGCCAGGCGTGGTCTAGCGGCATGGTTCGATCGCCACGGCCAACCGCAGCGATGCCAGGTAATCCAGGATGACCCGACCGCCCCCCCCCCGCGCCACGGCCTGCAGCAGGGGCAGCCCGCGCGCGCAGGGGATGGCGCGGCGCAGCGCTTCGAGTTCAGGCTTGGCCAGCGCATCGGGCGCGGCGTCACTCAGGCTGAGCTCGATCCGCGCCAGCGATTGCGCGCTGCGTTCAGGCATCAGCGCCAGCGCGATGCCGAATGCTGCGGGGAGCGGGCGCTTGGCGTGCAGGGGTTCGGGATAGGGCATGTCGTAGGTGACCAGCAGCGTGCCCCAGCCCTCGACCGCGACCTGGGTCAGCGCCTCCAGCAGGCCGGCGCCGAAGCTGCCGTCATGGGCGCACAGCACCGTGGCCGGGGTCATGGCGCCGGAAGCGATGCCCCAGTAGCCGGCCGGGGCGTTGTGCACCGAGTTGTGGAAGCGGGTCGGCGAGATATGGCGGTCGTCGGAAGCCAGCACCTTGCAGATGGCATCGCAGTTGTCGTTGTCGGCGCCGGAGGAGGAAAACACCGCGGCCAGTTGCCGGGCATCGAGTTGCGCGGTGGCGACGGCCTCCTGCGCCACGGCCAGCGCAACCTTGATCGCAAGACCGGTGCGCCGGCGTTCGGCCGGTGGCAGCGACTGCGGCGCGGCCACCGTGAGGGGGCGTGATTCGTAGGGGGCGGTGCCCGCCAGGATGGGCCCCGCCGCGAGCCAGCTATCGAGTCCCGGACCGATCAGGCCGATGCCGTCGAGATAGGCGGTGAGCTTCACTGCCTTGCTCATGCTGCGCGCCCCAAGATCAGGCTGCAGTTGGTGCCGCCGAAACCGAAGGAGTTGCTCAGCACCCGGCGCGGCGCGCGCTCCCGGTTCGCGGTCAGGTACTGGATGCGAATGCCCGGATCGACGCAACGCGTGTTGACCCCGCCCGGCAGGAAGCCCTGCTGCAGCGCCAGCGCGCTGATGATCGCCTCCAGCCCCCCGGCTGCGCCCAGCGTGTGGCCGGTCGCGCCCTTGGTCGAGCTGCACGGCACGGCGTCGGCGAACAAGGCCGCGACCGCCCTGCCCTCGGCGGCGTCGTTGCTCGGCGTCGCTGTGCCATGCAGGTTGATGTAGTCGATGTCGGCGGGCTGCAGGCCCGCCGCCTTCAGCGCGGCGGCCATCGCCATGTGCGCGCCCAGGCCCTCCGGGTGCGGCGACGACATGTGGTGGGCATCGCTCGATTCGCCCGCCCCCAGCAGCAGCACGGCGTCGGCATCGAGGCTGTCGGCCGGACGCTGCAGCAGGATGAAGGCCGCTGCCTCGCCGATGGAAATGCCGTTGCGATCCACGTCGTAGGGCCGACAGGGTTCGGGCGCCAGCAGCTCCAGCGAATTGAAGCCGTACAAGGTGGTCAGGCACAAGGAGTCGACACCGCCGACGATGGCGGCGTCGACAAGGCCGCCCGCGATCATCCGCGCTGCCGAGGCGAATACCTTGGCGCTCGACGAGCAGGCGGTGGAGACCACCACGGCCGGGCCTTCCAGATTGAAGGCGCTGCGCACGAAGTCGGCCACTGAATAGGT
>JBFZDU010000359.1:0-2520 GCA_041307205.1 Gammaproteobacteria bacterium
GACTCCTCCGCTCGCCGCAGGTTGACCTCCGGCAAGGTCTGCCAGATTGCCCCGGCCGAGGTGCGCCGGGAAGCGAGTTGACCGGTTTCAGTGCAGCCGTAGATCTCGAACAAGGGGGCCGCGAAGCGGGTCTCCGCAGTCACGGCCAGGTTTTGCGACAGGGGCGCGGTGGCGGACAGCAGCAGGTCCACCACCGGGAGGGCGGACGGTTCGGCTAGCAGCATCCGTAGGTGGTAGGGCGTGGTGACCAACAGTCGCGGCCGCGGCAGGTCTTCCAGCGCTGCGCAGATGTCGGCCGGGTAGAAGGGGTGTCCTGCATGCAACGCGGAGCCACTCTGCAAAGGCATCAGTACGGTGAATTCCAGGCCGTACATGTGTTGCGGCGGCACGGTGCCGACAAGGGCGTGCTCGGGGGTGATGCGCAACCGATTCGCTCCCGCTCGAACGCCGCGCACCAGGTTGCCCCAGCGCTTGACATGGGGTAGCGGCATGCCGGTGGAGCCGGAGGTGAAGACCTGGGCGATGACCTGGTCGCTGTCGATTTGTGGAATTACGGGATCCTCCAGCGACCGCGCTAGCAACTCCGGGTAGCGAAAGACAGGCAGTTCGACGCCGCGGTCATCCTGATCGGTGATACAGAAGACATCCGGCGCAAACCGCTGCATCTGCCTGACCATCTCCGGGGTGTGGCTGGAGGGCAGCAGGCTGACCCGGCCGCTGACGATGCAGGCTGCCAGGGCGACGGCAAAGCGGTAGCGGTCGCCGCACAGGTTGAGCACATGCCGCCCCGGGGGCAATTGGCTGGCGACATGGTCAACCTCGCCGAGAAACTGCCTGACCCTGACCGGAGTGCTGCCGCGCCAAGCCATGACGGCATCGAGGCGGTGATGGGCAATGAGCGGCAGGGACGACATGTCTATCGGCTGCGGGGTGACGCGCCCGGCGTGGGGGGCAACGGCGTGGCCGGTGTTTTCCAGTAGGCGAGGATGCCATCCATGATGCTGTGCTTCTCCAGTTGCGGCAGCGTGCGCAGGCGGACCAGATACTCGGCGGCAAACATCAGCAGAACCAGCGGCAAGGTGAGGAAATTGGCGAAGACCGACCAGACCTCGATGGGTGCGAACAGAAACAGGAGCGTCGACGCCAGGCTTGTCGTCAGGAAAAACAGCGTCCAGGCCAGGGTGACCTGGCGCGTATAGCGCACTAATTCGGCAGTGAGCCCACCATGTACAACCTCGGCAAAGCGGGTGCAGATGGGCTGTCGCCCGCGTGCCAGGGTGACGCCGAACACCGCCGCCAGCATGAGATTGGTGCCGGCGTGCTGGAGAAAATAGACCCAGCTGAAATTCCGTTCCAGTGCGTCCCAGAATCCCCACAGCAGCAACCCCACACTGGTGCACAGAAGCAACATGGCCAATCGTCGGGGTGAGCGCCAGGCCAGCAACAGCAGGATGCTCAGGGACGGCGCCAGGGAAACGGCAACCCCCATGGAAGGGAAGGTGGCCGCCGCCGAAGTGACCGCACTGTAATGGGCCAGCACGGCATAGCCGATGACCCCGGCGGCAATGGCGGTCCAGCGGGCTGAGCGGACCAGGGTGAAGCTCATTTTGTTCTGTTCGCCGCGATGTGCTGGGTCAGGCTGGCGAGGGAACTGAAGACACGGACGTTGTCTGCATCGTCGGAGCGAAGCTGGAAACCGAAACGCTTGGAAACGACCAGGGCCACTTCCAGAATGTCGATCGAGTCGAGTCCCAATCCCTCGCCGTAAAGGGGAGCGTCGGGCTCGATCTCTTCTGGGCTGATGTCTAGATTCAGGGCGAAGGTGATGAGCCCGGCGACCTCGTTTTGCAATTCCTGGTTGGCGTCAAACATGGTGGATTCAATTCAATGATGATCGGGGCGACCCGATGCAACCAGGCCGGTGCAAAGTATATTAGGTGAGCGGCCGTATTGACGCCTGGGTTGCTCCGGCTTGCCGTAATCCTGCGGGCAAGGGTGGCTGGGCCTGGTTGTGTGGCGGTTAACCATCATGCCGCTGTCGCAATAGCTGGGTGTAACTCGCGATGTCGCCTAGGCCGAATACCACAGTACGGCGAAGAAATGGCAGGTGGTGCCAGCCATGACGAAGAGATGCCAGACGAAATGACCGAATTTCAAACGCCCGTCGGTCAGGTAAAAAGCGACGCCGGCCGTGTACGCGACACCGCCCGCAACCAGCCAAAGCACGCCAGCAGTGGAAACACGTTCCAGCAAGGGAACTGCCGCAATGACCACCAGCCAGCCCATCGCCAGGTAGAGGCCGGTCGAAAGCAGGGGATGCGACAGTTTGTCGAACGCCTTGAGCGCCAACCCTATGGCGGCAAGCCCCCAGATCAAACCGAACAGTGTCCATCCCCACGCGCCATTAAGAACACCGAGCGAGAAGGGCGTATAGGTGCCGGCGATGAACAGGTAGATTGCGCCGTGGTCGATCTTTGCGCACAGGCGTTTGGCCCGACCTGAAGGTAGCGCGTGATAGAG
>JBFZDU010000360.1:0-3638 GCA_041307205.1 Gammaproteobacteria bacterium
GCATCATCTCCACCGCGCAGCAGGCCAGCCCGAAGGTCATCGGCCACATCGAACCGGTGCGTGCCCAGTTGATGACGCTGTCCAGGCTGGTGGTGACGAAGCCCTTCTCCAGAACGCCTTCTATTCCCATTCCAGCGCCCCCTTCTTCCACTCGTAGATGAAGCCGACCACGAGTATGCCCAGGAAGATCATCATGGCCCAAAAGCCCACCATGCCGATCTGATCCAGCACCACGGCCCAGGGAAACAGGAAGGCGATCTCCAGGTCGAAGATGATGAACAGGATGGCCACGAGGTAGTAGCGCACATCGAACTTCATGCGCGAATCTTCGAAGGCCTCGAAGCCACATTCATAAGGCGAGAGCTTCTCGCTGTCGGGCTTGCGCGGACCGAGCACGAAGCCTATGCCGACCGCCGCAGCTCCAACAAAGGTCCCGACCAGGAGGAAGATGAGGATCGGCAAGTAGTTCTCGAGCACGCTGCGACAACCTCCCGGCAAACTGGGCACGCCGACAGGCGCGCCGTATGACCGCCGAAGTCTATTGCAGCGAACCCAATAGTGTCAAATTAGGCAAAAGCACTATGTTATTGTTTTTAAAAGAATATCGATCATTCTTATAGAACAATCAAAATATCCTGGAAGCGTAGCGGCGAATTGACGGGGACCGGCGATGGCCCGGAGCGGCGCGAATTCGCCGCGTGGTTGCCACCGGCCGGCCCTGCCGGAGGTTCGCTTGTCGTGCGCCGGAGGCGGCGCCGGGCTTGCCCTGTGCCACCGAAACTCACCACGATCACCCTGCCGACCGGGCCATTCGCGCACGACTCGCCGGGAGGAGGGACGGGATGATCCGGTGCGATGCGGGGAAAGCCGGCAGGCTTCCCCCGCGCTGCAGTTGGTGCCGAAGGCCGGACTCGAACCGGCACGGCTTACGCCACTACCCCCTCAAGATAGCGTGTCTACCAATTCCACCACTTCGGCTAAAAACTCTTGTTCCATGTACGTCGGGAGTCGACCCTGGCACTGCGTTCAGTCGCCGGCCGGCGGCACGTCCGGCGCCGTCTCGGGCGTCGCCGGCACGGCCACGGCCGGTGCCGGCTGCGCTTGGCCGGTGTCGACTTCAAGCCGCGGCAAATCGGTCGCCGCAGCCGGCACCTGTTGCACGGCGGTCGGCTTGATCACCAGGCCCTGGTCGTCCGCCGTGCGCATGGCGAAATAGGCCAGTATCAGGCTGGTGACGAAAAAGGCCGCCGCCAGCACGCCCGTGGCACGGCTGAGGAAGTTGGCCGAACCGCGCGACCCGAACACGGTTGCCGACGCGCCGGAACCGAATGCGGCCCCCGCATCGGCGCCCTTGCCGTGCTGCAACAGCACCAGCCCAATCAATCCCAGGGCCAGGAGCAGATGAACGACCGTCAATACTGTATGCATCGTTAAAACCTTTAACCGTTGGCGGCGGTGCAGATCGCCAGAAAGTCCCCTGCCTTGAGCGCAGCACCGCCGATCAGGCCGCCGTCTATGTCGGGCTTCGCCATGAGTTCGGCCGCATTGTCGGGCTTCATGCTGCCGCCGTACAGGATACGCAGCCCGTCCGCCACACTGGCGCTGGCGGCGGCCACCCGGGAACGGATGAAGGCGTGCACGTCCTGCGCCTGCTCGGGGGTCGCGGTCTTGCCGGTACCTATGGCCCACACCGGCTCATAGGCGATCACGCCTTCGCCCAGCAGGTCCACGCCGCAACGGCTGATCACGGCATCCACTTGGCGCGCCACGATCGCTTCGGTGATGCCCTGCTCACGTTCGTCGAGAGTTTCGCCGATGCAGAAAATGGGCACCAAGCCGTGCTTGCGTGCCGCCAGGAATTTCTCGGCCACCAGGGCGTCGCTTTCGGCGTGATAGCTGCGCCGTTCCGAGTGGCCAATGATCACATACTTGCAGCCGAAGTCGGACAACATCGGGCCGGAGATCTCCCCGGTGTAAGCACCCGCGTCGTGCACCGACAGGTCCTGTCCACCCCAGGCGACCGCCGTACCCGCCAGGCGCGCCCGGGCCTCCGGGATGAACACCGCGGGGGGACAAACCGCCACTTCGGCACGGGCCACTGCAGCAACACCGGCCTTGATTCCATCGAGCAGTTCCGCGACGCTTGCCCGCGTACCGTTCATCTTCCAGTTACCGGCAACCAGTGGCTGGCGCATGCCTTTTCTCCCCTAAAATCAGGGCGCGTAGGTTACCGGTCTGCCGCCGCGAAAGCAATCCATGGACAAGGGTTTGCTGCGCTCAGTCCGACGCAGCCGCAGCAGCCCGCTCCACTGCATCGGCGATGCGACGCGCCAGGGCATCGACCTGACCCGCCTGCCGACCCTCGACCATCACCCGGATCAGCGGCTCGGTGCCCGAAGGCCGCAGCAACACCCGGCCATCGATCCCCAGGTCGGCCTCTACCGAACGCACCGCCTCGTACACTGCGGCTTTGTCCATGATATCGGCTGCCCGGCCGGCACCCAGCCGGACATTGATCAGGGTCTGCGGGAACTTTTGCATGCCCTGCAGCAACTCGCGCAGCCGCTTACCCTTCTGGTACATCTCGGCCAACACCTGCAGCGCCGAAACCATGCCGTCACCGGTGGTGGTGCGATCCAGGCAGATGATGTGGCCCGACGGCTCGCCGCCCAGCGTCCAGCGCTCACCCTGCAACCGCTCCAGGATATAGCGATCGCCGACCTGGGTGCGTTCGAAGCCCACGCCGGCGTCGCGCAACGCGACTTCCAGGCCGAGGTTGGTCATCAGGGTCCCGACCACGTTGCCGCGCAGCCCGCCGTTGAGCAGGCGCGAGCGGGCAATGACATAGAGGATCTCGTCGCCGTCGACCAGTTCACCCCGATGATCCGCCAGCAATACCCGGTCACCGTCACCGTAGAGGGCAATCCCCAGATCGGCGCCGGTTTCACGCACCGCAGCGCACATACGCTCCGGATGGGTGGAGCCGACGCCGGCGTTGATGTTCAGGCCGTCCGGCTCGACGCCGATGGCAATGACCTGCGCGCCGAGCTCTTCGAGGACACTGGGCGCAATGTGGTAAGTGGCGCCATGGGCGCAGTCGACCACAATCTTCAGGTCGCGAAAATTGAAACTCGCCGGAATGGTGCTCTTGCAAAACTCGATGTAGCGGCCGCGGGCGTCCTCCATGCGGCGCGCCTTGCCGAGGCGCTCCGAAGACACCGTCGTCATGGGCTTGGCCAGTTCCGCCTCGATGGCCGCCTCTGTTTCGTCCGGCAGCTTGCTGCCCGCACCGGAAAAAAACTTGATGCCGTTGTCCTGGTGCGGATTGTGCGACGCGCTGATGACGATACCGGCCTGGGCATGCAGGGTCCGCGTCAGGTAGGCGATGCCGGGCGTCGGCATGGGGCCGAGCAGGTGAATATCTATGCCCGCCGCCGCCAACCCCGCCTCCAGGGCCGACTCGAACATGTAGCCGGAGATGCGGGTGTCCTTGCCGATCAGAACCTTGCCGCCGCGCCCGCAGCTCAACACCCGTCCGGCGGCCCAGCCTAGCTTGAGCACGAACTCCGGATTGATATTGCCCTCACCGACCCGTCCGCGGATCCCGTCGGTGCCGAAGTATTTTCTGCTCATGTCTG
>JBFZDU010000361.1:0-4217 GCA_041307205.1 Gammaproteobacteria bacterium
CGCCGGCCAAGGTGGCCAGCACCAGCACCAGCCGCGGCCGCCGCGTGACCGGTGTCGAAGTGGGCCGCAGCACCAAGGTCACCGGGGACGAGACCGGCACCTGCAAGCGCGTGACCGGCACCGAATATCTCGCCGCCGAGCAGGCCGGCGAGTTCTGCGGCACCACGCCCGAACCGCATCCGGAAAAATTCAGCATCGGCACGACCGCACGGCAAAACCCGATCTCCGGTACCGATCTCACCCGCAAGGTGAATGTGACCGGTGGCGAATCCGGTGCGGCGCGCTCGATCACCGGCAGCGCCTATGCCGATACATCGGACTTCCGCGGCGCGCAGGGAGATGCGCCAAAAAAGGTCCAAACCCGTCACACGAGCGCTGGCAGCGAGGTGAGCGGCACCCTAGTGGGTCGTTCGTCGAAAGTTACCGGCGATGAGTCAGGTTCCTGCAAGCGTGTGACGGGTTCCGATTACATCAGTGCCGAGGAATTCGTCTCCTTCTGCCGCGCCGAGCCGCATCTGCCGCCGGCCAAGGTCGGTGTGTCGCGCACCCTGGGTGGCCAGGACGTGTCGGGCACCCAGGTCGGGCGTTCGGGCAAGGTGACCGGCGACGAGTACGGTGCCTGCAAGCCGGTGACCGGCACCTCTTATATAGGCGCCGACCAGTACGCCCAGTTCTGTGCCGAACGGGCGGCGGCCGAGGCGATCAGCCGCGCCAGGCTCGGGCGCAGCGCCGAACTGACCGGCATCCAGCCGGGACCGGACAGCAAGATGACCGGCAACGAACGCGGCGAATGCCAGGCCGTGAGCGGCACCCCTTATCTGGGCGAAGAACAGCAGGCGGCGGCCTGTGGCGGCCAGCCGATGGCGCTGCACTACCGCAGCCGCGGCCCGCAGGGCGAGACGCCGAGCCCGGCCATTACCGGCAATGCCATGGACGCCCGGGGTGGACGTGAGCCTGGCGAGTTCTCGGTGGTTTCGCCCGCGCGCTCGGCCCTGGCCAGCGAAACCCGGCGCATCACCGGCAACGCCTACGGCGGCGGTGGTCGCATCACCGGTCCGTTGGCGCGTGCCACCGGCCTGGTTTCGGGCACGCCGGAATTCCGCTACCGCGAGGAAGCGGCCGTGGCAGCGGCGCCGGTGGCGATCGCCCCCGCAGCTGAAGCCGCTCCCGAGCGCATCACCGGCGAGGGCCGTGAGCGCCAGATCACCGGCGACGCCTGGGACCGCAGCGGCCGCATTACCGGCACCGAGGGCCATTCGGCGACGCGCCGCAACCCGACCCTGCGCGGCGACCCGCGCGGCAACGGGGTGAACGCCCGCGCTTTCCGTGAAGTCGAGCATCCGGCGCCGGCCACCAGCCGCATCACCGGCAGCAGCGGCAAAAGCGGTGCCGGCGCGACGGTGACCCTGTCCGGCGGCGCGCGCGGCTAATCGCAACGGAACGACGGAGCTTCGACGATGAACACCCGCAACCGCCCGCAACGCACGCGCAGCAACGCCGGCCACGCCGCCCCGGTGGGGATGGCGATGCGCACTGCGCCGGCCGCGAGCGTGGCTGCGCTGCCGAGCTGGCCGCAGCGGCACAGCTTCTGTCCGCCCGGCATGGGCCCCGACAGCAGCGGCGAATGCATCAGCCAGCTGTGTGCGCCGCGCGCTCACCCGCTCGCCGATCGGGCACAGAACGAGCGCCTGGCGGATTACGAAAGCAGGGTGCGGGCACGCTTCGACGCCATCGTGCCGACGCTGAAGGAGATCGCGGCACTGCAGCATGAAGCCGGTTTCGAAACCCGGGCGCAGCAGATCGCGCGCGAGCGGCTCGGCTTCGAACTGCCGGCGGCGGTGCTGGCCGACGCCTGGGTAACCACCCTCGACATGCGCAAGCTGTATGGCGCCAGCGTGCTGCAGAGCTTCCACGATCTGGCCAACGATTGCGCGGCGCAGTGGCAGCAGGGCGCCGCGGAGGCGCAGGCGATGATGCAGTTCTTCATCGATTGCGGCTTCCATGAAGTGGACGTGAGTGCCTGCGCCGACGGCCGTCTGAAGGGACTGCTGCAGTACATCCTGCGCCTGCCGAAGCAGGCGGTGCGGCGCCACAAGTCCTACGCCGGCACGCTGTTCGATGTCGAGGCGAACGTCAAGCAGTGGACCGAGACCGAGCTGCGCCGCTTCCGCGAGGGGGTGCCGACGCTGGCTGACGCGGGCACGCGCTACCTGAAGATGGCGGTGTACCACTTCAGCAGTTCGGACCCGCATCACGAAGGTTGCGCCGCGCATGGCAGCGACGACCGCCGTGCGGCCCAGGCAGCACTGGAGCGGCTGCAGGCCTTCGGTACCGCGATCGAAAACGGCTTCTGCTGCGGCGCCTCGGTGGCGACGCTGTTGATCGGGGTGGACACCGACAACGACGCGATCCGGGTGCACGTGCCGGACGCGCAGGGCGCGATGAGCCTCGACTGCCTGGTCGACAACATGGCCCTGTACCAGGCGACGGCGGAGCGCTCCGAGTCGGAAGCGCGCTGGCGGCTCGGCGCAATCGTCGAGGAGACCGCGCGGCTGCATGGACGCAGCGCGCCGGAGCCCGGCATGCGTCGCCTGATCGAGCGCCTGCTGTTGAACAACCTGTCGCAGATCGACTACGTCTGCGCCCACCACCGCGGCCGCTACGCCGATATCGGCCACGCCGAGCGCTTCATCAGCATCGGCGACGGCTTCGAGGAGGTGCACCTGCGCAACCTGGCCTACTTCGGCCACATGCACACGGTGGAGGAAGGCGCGGCGGACATGGATGTGGGGATACGGATTTTCAGCGGGCTGAACGTGGCGCGCGGGCTGCCGGTGCCGGTGGCGATCCACTACCGCTACGACAGCCAGGTGCCCGGCTCGCGCGAGCGCAGCGTCGAACGCTGCCACCGGGTGAAGGCTGCGATCGAGTCGCGCTACCCGGCGCTGGTGAAGCAGGGTCTGCTGTTCTGCGGCATGTCGGTGCAGGCCAAGCAGCCGGGCAGCGCCCTCGAAACAGTGGCAGACGCCGCGCTGAACGCACACGGGCATTGAGGTGAAGTCATGAAGATCATGCAAGTGGAAAAAACCCTGGTTTCGACCAACCGGGTAAGGGAAATGGGACACCGCCCGCTGCTGGTGGTACGCGAAAAGGCAGGTGGTGGGCGTCAGGTGGCGGTGGATGCAGTGGGCTGCATCCCGGGCGACTGGGTGATCTGCGTCGGCAGCTCGGCTGCGCGCGAAGCAGCGGGCGCCAAGGACTTCCCGAGCGATCTGACCATCGTCGGCATCATCGACCACTGGCAGGAGCACTGAGATGGAAATCCAGCGCGTGGTGTCGGATCTGGTGTGCACCCGGCGCGTTCCCGGCCTGGCGAGCACGTCGCTGCGCGTACTGGAAGACGAAAAAGGCAGGCTCTCGGTGGCGGTGGATCCGGTGGGCGTGCCCGAAGGCAAATGGGTTTTTACCGCCGGCGGCTCGGCCGCCCGCTACGGCGCCGGCGACTACAGGATTCTCACCGATCTGACGATCCTCGGGATCATCGATCAGTGGAATGTGGAGCAGCCGCTCCACGAGGCAGCAGAAGGCAAGGCAGTTTTATCAACCGTGTAAAGGAGAAACATCATGGCAAGCGCAATGACGGGCATCGCCCTCGGAATGATTGAAACACGTGGTCTGGTTCCCGCCATCGAGGCGGCAGACGCAATGACCAAGGCGGCAGAAGTGCGGCTGATCGGTCGGCAGTTCGTCGGCGGCGGTTACGTCACCGTGCTGGTGCGCGGCGAGACCGGCGCAGTCAACGCTGCGGTGCGTGCCGGCGCAGACGCCTGCGAGCGTGTGGGTGACGGCCTGGTCGCCGCTCACATCATCGCCCGTGTTCACAGCGAAGTGGAGAACATCCTCCCCACCGCTGAAGCAGCTTAAACGCGAGTTAGTTGTTGCAAGACCTTAATCAAGGAGAGATCAAATGGCTACAGGTATGACAGGTATTGCTTTGGGCATGATTGAAACCCGCGGTCTGGTTCCCGCCATCGAGGCGGCGGACGCCATGACCAAAGCGGCGGAAGTGCGGCTGATCGGCCGTCAGTTCGTCGGCGGCGGCTATGTGACCGTTCTCGTTCGCGGCGAAACCGGCGCGGTCAACGCGGCGGTGCGTGCCGGCGCGGATGCGTGCGAACGTGTGGGTGACGGCCTGGTCGCCGCCCACATCATCGCCC
>JBFZDU010000362.1:0-5105 GCA_041307205.1 Gammaproteobacteria bacterium
GGCAACTGAACCGCCGCGCCCTGTACCCACCAGGCGGAGAGGACAGGGCCAGGCCCGATCAATCATCGAAAATGAAATGCAGGCCCAGGGACGCCCCCGGCAGCCAATAGCCATAGCCATAGCCGTAGTCATGGTCGTGGTGGTGGCTGTAATAGTGCCGCTTGTACGGCCGGTAGTAGTGCCGGTCATGGTCATGATCGCGCCGATAGCGGTACTCGCTGCGGTGACGGTCGCCGCGGTCATGGTCGCGGTACTCGTAACGGCCCGAGTCGCGCCCGCCCTTGTCGGCGGCCGCCACGCCGGGCAGGGCGAGGCCGCCCGTCACCAGGCTGGCCAGGCTCATACCAAGGATGATGCGTTTGGTGTTCATCAGGTGCTCCTCCATTTCGGATCGAGGGCCGGATTGCCCAGTGCACGCCTGCACTCTAGGCCGGGCTGGCTGAACGGCGGGTGAACGGCGAACGGTGACCTCCGCACGCGGGGTCGGGGATGGGTCGGTTGCTATGATGGTCTGGTCAGTACTTCGGTGAGTGTCAGAAATGCCCAGGAATTTCGAGCTGTTAGCCGATTTTGCGCCAGCCGGCGACCAGCCGGAGGCGATCGCCGCCCTGGTCGAGGGGATACGCGACGGCGAGGCCGGATTGACCTTGCTCGGGGTGACCGGCTCCGGCAAGACCTTCACCATCGCCAACGTCATCCAGGCGACCCAGCGGCCCACCCTGATCCTGGCGCACAACAAGACCCTGGCGGCGCAGCTGTATGGCGAGTTCCGCGAGTTCTTTCCGCACAACGCGGTCGAGTACTTCGTTTCCTACTACGACTATTACCAGCCCGAGGCCTATGTGCCGGCGTCCGATACCTATATCGAGAAGGACGCCACCATCAACGAGCACGTCGAGCAGATGCGGCTGTCGGCCACCAAGGCGCTGCTGGAGCGCCGCGACACCATCATCGTGGCGACCGTCTCGGCCATCTACGGCCTGGGCGACCCGCGCCAGTACCTGAGCATGGTGTTGCACCTGAGTCGCGGCGAAACCATAGACCAGCGCGCCATGCTGCGGCGCCTCGCCAGCCTGCAGTACAAGCGCAACGAGGTGGTGTTGGAGCGCGGCACGTTCCGGGTACGCGGCGACGTGATCGACATCTATCCGGCGGAGTCGGACGACGAGGCGGTGCGGGTCGAACTGTTCGACGACGAGATCGAACAGCTCAGCCTGTTCGACCCGCTCACCGGCGAGGTGCGGCAAAAGGTGCCGCGCTACACCGTCTATCCCAAGACCCACTATGTGACGCCGCGTGCGACCGTGCTGGCGGCGGTCGACCAGATCAAGGAAGAGCTGAAGGAGCGACTGAACTTTCTGTACCGGGAAAACCGCCTGGTCGAGGCCCAGCGGCTGGAGCAGCGCACCCGCTTCGACCTGGAGATGATGGTCGAGGTCGGCTTTTGTTCCGGCATAGAGAACTACTCACGCTACCTGTCGGGCCGCGCGGCCGGCGAACCGCCGCCGACCCTGTTCGATTACCTGCCGGCCGATGCCCTGCTGGTGGTGGACGAGTCGCACGTCACCGTGCCCCAGCTCGGCGCCATGTACAAGGGCGACCGCTCGCGCAAGGAGACCCTGGTCGAATACGGCTTCCGCCTGCCCTCGGCGCTGGACAACCGGCCGCTGCGCTTCGACGAATTCGAGGCGCGCAAGCCGCAGTCCATCTATGTCTCGGCCACCCCGTCCAAGTACGAACTGGCGCACTCGGGCGCGGTGGTCGAACAGGTGGTCCGGCCCACCGGCCTGGTCGATCCCGAGGTCGAGGTGCGCCCCGCCACCACGCAGGTGGACGATCTGCTGTCCGAGATCAATGCCCGCGTGGTCGCCGGCGACCGCATCCTGGTCACCACGCTGACCAAGCGCATGGCCGAGGACCTGACCGATTACCTGATGGATCACGGGGTGCGGGTGCGCTACCTGCATTCCGACATCGACACCGTCGAGCGGGTCGAGATCATCCGGGACCTGCGGCTGGGTGAGTTCGACGTGCTGGTCGGTATCAATCTGCTGCGCGAGGGCCTGGACATGCCCGAGGTCTCGCTGGTGGCGATACTGGACGCGGACAAAGAGGGCTTTCTGCGTTCGGAGACCTCGCTGATCCAGACCATCGGCCGGGCGGCGCGCAATGCCCGCGGCAAGGCCATTCTGTACGCGGACCGGATGACCGGCTCGATGCAACGCGCCATCGGTGAGACCGAACGGCGCCGCGCCAAGCAGACCGAATACAACCTGGAGCGCGGTATCACGCCGCAGACCATCCAGAAGAAAGTCACCGACATCATGGAATCGGCCTACCCGGGTGCCCCGCTGCCGGCCCGCAAGTACGCCAAGGTGGCCGAGGAGGCGGCGGAGTATGCGGCCCTGTCGGCGGGCGAGATGGCGCGCCGGCTCAAAGCCTTGGAGAAGCAGATGTACGAGCACGCCCGCAACCTGGAGTTCGAGGCCGCGGCGCGGGTGCGCGATCAGTTGCGGGAATTGCAGGCCCGCGGCCTGGTGGCCTGAGGCGGCGGCTGGTCGTGCCGGTCAGGCGCAAGCCTCGAGCACGACCCTTGGGGGGTGGAGAGGGTGTGGTCCGGTGAACCGCGACCGCCGACGCCACACAGGGCGCGCCGACGGTCGCAAAGGGCTTACTCTACGATGGTCAGGCCGCTCGGCACCGATTTCGGCACGTCGCGGCGCAGGTCGATGTTGTTCTTGTCGGTGAGCGCGTGCAGGAAGGCGATGAGCGCACTGACCTCGTCGTCCTCCAGGATCACCGGGGTCAGCTCGTTGGCGGCGGCGATGTCATCGACCAGTCCCGGGCTGCTCATCACGGCGCAGTCGATGGCGTCGAGGTCGGGACGCGATGGCACCACGATCTGCTCGGCGCAATTGTACCCCCGCAGCGCGGCGACCGGGTCGAGGTGATGCCGCACCACTTGCTCCAGGGTGTCGTAGGCGCCAGCGTGCCCGTAGGGTGCCGTCAGGGCGACATTGCGCAGCGGTGGCGTACGGAACCTGAACTTGTCGGCGTCGTTGGCGGTCACCAGCCAGCGGCCCCAGTCTTCGTGGCCGCTCGGGCCGTTGCCCTTGCCCGGGCCGACCTGCGGCATGGCGATGGCGTGGAAGTCCATGTCGCTGAGGATCTCGCCGCTATGGCAGGACGAACAGCCGGCCTTGCCGAAGAACAGGTCGTGGCCCATCAGTTCCGCGGCGTTCAATGCGCCGGTAACGCCGGCGAGGAAGTCATCGTAGGGGCTGCGGTCGGCGCGCCAGGCAGCGATTTCGAAAGCGGCGATGGCGTTGGCGGCATGCGCGTAGGTGATGTCACGGCGCTGGCGTATCTCATCGGGGAAGGCGGCGCGGAACAAGCGGACATACTCGCGGTTTTGCTGCAGGCGCAACGCCAGGATGGTCCAGACCCGCTGCAGATCGCCCGCGGCGGCAGCGCGCGCGATCGGGTTTTCTTTGCCCTGACCCGCCATCTCGGCACCACTGGTGACCGGAAACATGGCCTGGGCGGCAAGGATGTTCTCGAGATTGTCCGGTAGATTCATGCCGGCGGGCGACTCGAAGCCGCTGGGGAAGTCTGGGTTCGCCTGGAGGCGGCCGTCGTGGAACATCCGGGTCACCTCGGTACTGCCCAGCATGAACACCGGCGGGGCGTTACGCGGCACGCGTTCGCGGATGGCCTCGCGGCCCGTGCCGGTGTTGCGGGTCACGCCCAACCCACGGCCGCCTTCGCCAACCGGCAGCGACAGGCCGTCTCCGGTCTCGGCCAGGGCGTGGTGGCAGGTAGCGCACGAGATGTTACGGTTACCGCTCAGTTCTTTGTCGTGGAACAGCAATTGCCCCAGCAGCACCTTGTCGGGATTGGGCGCGCCGCCGTCGACGAACTCGACGGCGCCCGCCAACATCGGCGCGGCCAGCAGACCGGCAACCAACAAGCGCAACGGTCCGTTTTCCAGTTTCTTTTGCGAGGTGAACTGCTTCATTGGACTCTCCTTGGAGCGAACGACTTGCTGGTTGGCTCTTGTGCGGCTGACGTTACTGCTCCAACGGCAATGCGGTGGTCGGCCCTGTGTAATCGCATTTCCAGACACCCGTCAGCGGACGCATGCTCGCGGTCAGCCGCAACTTTATTAATTTTGTCGCAAGGCGCCGCATCGGAATGTGAACTCGAACGGGCTACGGTATTGACATTTTTGGATGGAGAGCCGGTCGGGGCGACCAGCAAGACGCCGAGCGCGCGACCTGTCGGGCCCGGTTCGGGGGCAGCGCCGAGTCCGGTACACCCTGGCCAGGGTGTGGCGGTATCAACCGATCATGCGGACGGCCAGGACGTCGCAGGGCGCCAGGTGCAGGACGCCGTTGGCGGTCGAGCCCAACAACAGTTGCAGGCCGTGGCGGCCGTGACTGCCGATGACGATCAGGTCGACCTGCTGCTCCTTGGCGACCCGCACTATCTCGTGCTTGGGCGTGCCGATCTCTACCGCCAGTTCGGCGTCGGCCAAGCCGGGTCCGCGCCGTAGTTCGGCGAGGCGCTGTTTGGCCTGATCGGCCAGTTCGCGGTCCAACACCACCTCGTCGGGCATTATCAGGTCGCCAGCGTAGGCCAGGGGCGCGTATTCGACCACGTGCAACAGGGTCAACCTGGCCTGGTTGGCCGCGGCCAGCGCCGTCGCCCGGTTCAGTACCGCCTGGTTCTCCGGCGCGAAGTCCAGCGCGGCCAGGACATGCTTGTAGCTGTTCATCGCTTCGCCTCCTCTGGGCTTGCCTTCAGTGTTTGATTCTACGCTTGCAGGGCGCTCAGTCGGCGCGCAGCGCCTGCACCGGGTCGAGCCGGGCGGCGCGCAGGGCCGGGACGACGCCGGCCAGCAGGCCGATGAGCGCGGCCACCGCCAGCGCGAGCAGGGCGTAGTTCCAGGCGGTATGGGTCGGCAGGGCCGGGACGGCGGCGCCGAGCAGCCAGGCCCCTCCGGCGCCCGTCAGGATCCCGGCCGCGCCGCCGGCCGCCGCCAGCACCACCGCCTCGCACAGAAACAGCGTGAGGATCTGGCGGCGGCTCGCCCCCAGCGCCCG